>QHYF01000447.1 GCA_003224075.1 Acidobacteriota bacterium | reverse complement strand
TCCGGTCGGGATGACAGGTTTCGCTTGTGGTGGAAATTGGAGCTAGGAGCTTGTTGTTTAATTTGTGGTGGGAATTAGTTTCGGGGAAAGGTCTTGCCAAGTCGGGTTCTGTTTTTCGATTAGGAAGATTTTCTTGGAGCGGTTCCAGCGCTTCAGCTGCTTTTCGCGGGCGATAGCGTTGCGGACGTCCTGAAATGGTTCGAAATAGACGAGTTTTGTGGTGTTGTAGGTTTGGCTGAAGCCGGGGATTGTTTTGGATTTATGCTGGGAAGCGCGACAGAAGAGATCGTTGGTCATGCCGATGTAAAGAACGCCGGATTGGCTGGCCATGATATAGACGTGATAAACCACGGAGGAATTTTTACATGATTAGAGGGGTTGGTGACAGCGGTTGTGGGGCTGGGAAGGGAAAGTGCTACGCGATCTTGTTCTTGCGCTGAACCCGACCACTTAACGCAGGGAGATTGCGGAGTGAGGGGAATTAAGATCATCGCGAATGATGGTGAGATCGTCCAGGCACGAGGTGGCGAGGCACAGAGCGCTTTCATAAGGTAACACCCGCATGCGGCGGGTCCGTTGACGTCCGTCAGGATTCGGAGAGGATGCGTTTGTAGTAGTTCTCGTAAGCGGGGATGACGTCGTTGGAGCAGAATTTTTTGCGGGCGTTGATGCGGGCGATTTTGCCCATTTCGCGGCCACGGTCGGCGCGAGACAAAATTTCGATGGCGTAACGGGCCGCTTCCTGCACGTCGCCGGGCTCCACTAGATACCCATCCACACCGTGCTCGAGCACTTCGGGCACGCCGCCGACGTTTGTGGCGATGACGGGAACTTCGCAGGCCATGGCTTCAAGAGCGGCGAGGCCAAAGATCGGCGGCGGCAAGCTTTTCGTAGATATTGTCCTGTTTGCCGAGGAAAAAGACATCTTTTTGAAGCCTTTTCTTGCGCACGAGATATTCAGCGGCGCCGCGGTCCGGGCCGTCGCCGATGAGGACCAGCTTGGCGGGCATCTTGGCGCGGACAATGGCGAAGATTTCGACGGTGTCGGTCAGGCGCTTCACCGGACGGAAATTCGAGAGATGCATGAGGATGGGTTCGCCGTTGGGGGCCCACTGGGCGGCAAATCCTTTGTCGGCGGAGCGGCTATACAGATCGCAGTTCACGAAATTGGGAATGACTTCGATGGGGCGCTTGATATCGAACTCCTTGAGGGTTTGATTCAGCAGGTAGCGGGAGATGCAGGTGACGCCATCGCTCTGCTCGATGGAGAACTTGGTGATGGGGAGATAACTGCGGTTGCTGCCGACGAGGGTGATGTCCGTGCCGTGAAGCGTGGTGATGAAGGGAAGGCGGCGCGGCGCGGCCATGGAACGCGCGAGCAAGGCGCTGACGGAATGGGGAATCGCGTAGTGGACGTGGAGAAGGTCGAGCGCTTCGGATTCGAAAACTTCGAGCATTTTCGTGGCGAGCGCCAGGGTGTACGGAGGATGGTCGAAGAGAGGATAGGAGACGACTTCGACTTCGTGGAAGTGGGTGCGCTCGCCGTCGCGGTTCATGCGAATCGGCGGGGCATAGCTGATGAAGTGCACGTCGTGCCCGCGCGCGGCGAGCTCCATGCCAAGCTCGGTGGCGACGACGCCGGAGCCGCCGTAAGTTGGGTAGCATGTGATCCCGATGCGCATAAGAGCGGTCTTCGATTCTCCGGCACGCCAAACTGAGGTCGTTAAAATACAACAGCTTCAAGCGCGACCGCGAAGCGGCCGGGTGTCCAACGGAGCGGCTTGCGAGCCAGGGAGCCGGATGCTAGAGTCGCGCCCACGCGCGCAGCGCAAGAGCTTTGCCGCGGCATCCCTATTAGACGCGGGAGCACCGAATAGCGTGACACGACTCTCCGGGAAAGTGGCCCTGATTAGCGGCGGCGGGACGGGAATCGGGCGGGCGATCGCCCTGGCGTTTGCACGGGAGGGTGCAAGCGTGGCTTTGGCGGGACGGCGGCTGGAAAAACTTCGGGCGGTCACCGGCGAGGTGAAAAAACTGGGCGGCAAAGCCTCGGCAGTGGAGTGTGACGTGACGCGCGCCAAAGACGTTGAGCGCGCGGTGCGAGAAACCGTCAAGCAATTCGGGCGGCTGAATGTGCTGGTGAACAATGCGGGAGCGCTGCACGTCTCGACAGTGGAAAGCATCACCGAAGAGGAGTGGGACCGCGTGATGACGGTGAACGTGAAGGGGCCGTTTCTGATGTCGCGTGCGGCGCTGAAGGAATTTCGGAAATGCGGCGGCGGGGCGATCGTGAATATCGGGTCGGTGCTGGGACTCGTGGCGATGAAGGATCGCGCAGCGTATTGCGCGTCGAAGGGCGGCGTGACTTTGCTGACGAAAGCCATGGCTCTCGATCACGCGCATGAGAACATACGAGTGAATTGCATTTGCCCTTCGATCGTGGAGACGGAACTGGTGAAGGGACTGTTCGACAAGAGCGACCAGGGCCAGGCGCTGCGCAAGACGCGGATCGCGACGATTCCATTGGGACGCTTCGGGCGTCCCGCGGATGTCGCCGAAATGGCGGTGTTCCTGGCTTCCGAGGAATCGTCCTGGCTGACGGGTGCAGCGATTCCGCTGGATGGCGGCCTTACTGCGTATTAAATTTTCGGTCTCCAGTTATCATTTATCTGACAAGGAATTGAAAAACGAACAAGAATGAAAGCCAAATCGAAGAATTCGGAAGAGATACGGTGGGCAACGCAACTGGTGCGCGAGCGCATGAAGGATAGCCAGGCGATCACCCACCTCGGTTTCGATGTG
>QHYF01000444.1 GCA_003224075.1 Acidobacteriota bacterium | reverse complement strand
CCGCGCCGATCGCCGCGCCTTTGCCGCCACCGGCCACTGCGCCGATGAGCGCACCCAGAGCCGCGCCGCCGCCGATGGTTTCCGCGCTGCGCTTGCCGCGGGACGCACCGGATTGCTTCACGTCACTGGAAACGACGTTGTACGTCTTGCCCTGAAAAACGATACTCGTCAGCTCCAAGCCCAGTTCGCTGCGTCCCGTGATGTGACCCGCAGAGCTGGCGCTCGCGAGCTTGACGTATGCATCCGCACCGCTAGGCACGATAACCTTGTTGTCTACAACGATTGGCGCATCCAGCGAAGCCTTGAAAACCTCTCCCGCATGATTCGTTTTCGAATCGATGCTGTCGACCGTTCGAATGGTGACAACCGTATTCGCCGGAACCGTCACAGTGACCGGTTGTGGCGGGGGTGGCGCAGCCGGTGCCGTCGCCGCGGCCGGTGCAGGCTCAGTCGCAGACGCGGCTTCGCGATTTCTTGTCGGCGATGATGCGCGCCTCGGCTTTGCCGGACGGGCAGCCGGCTCGGGCGCGGGTGTTGCCGCGGGCACCGCTAGTTCGGGCGCTGCCGCTTGCGCAGTCACCACGCTCATCTGATCGTTGACCTTGGTGACGCCCTTGGCTTCCGTCGCAATTTTGTACGCCGCAAGCCGCGCGGCATCGTCGGGCACTTGGCCTGCGAGGGTTACGACGCCGCCTTTGCTCGAAACATCGACGGCAGCGTTTTTGAGCGCCGGCTCGGAAAACATTTTTGCTTTGATGTCCGTGGTGATCGCGTCATCGCTGGGCGCGCCTAGGCGCGAGCACGAGACGCTGAACGTCAGCGCCAACAGCAAAGCCAGAACACTAATTCTCTTCTTGCGCATTTCTTCCTCCGCGTTGGCAGCAAAGAGTGTCGGGAAGGCTGAGGGCAACCCGAAGTGGTGTGTCTGCCGCTTCCAGGGCAGGGCAATCCTTTTACATCCATTATAGATGCGGCAGACCTGCAAAGCGCTGCCTCTCTGGATTGTGCGGGAAGCATGCGCGGAATGCAATGCGGTGTTCCAAGAAACTTAGCGATGGAAGGCGCGTGGATCAGGCATTTTTTTTGAGCATCAACTGTGCGCCCGAAAAAACGAAAACTATTCTGTTCGCACCGCAAGAATCTTTTTACCCTGAACCTTGATTTCGATACCCAGGGGCGGGCGCAGATCCGATCCCTGCACAA
>QHYF01000095.1 GCA_003224075.1 Acidobacteriota bacterium | reverse complement strand
AGCCCCGGCATCTTCATGTCGCAGATTACCAAGTCGTAGGGGTTCCGAGCCGCTAGGTCCAGAGCCGCACGGCCATCCAGCAGCACATCAACGTGCATGCCCTCGTCTTCGAGCACGTCGGCGATCAACCGGGCCACCGTCGGCTCATCCTCCACGACGAGCACACGCGCGCCTTTTGCAGTTTCGAACGCGGTTGCAAGCGGATTCTCGCGGCCCGTGGCCGGCGCCGCTTCGGTAAACTCCTGCAGCGCTTCGGATGCCCCGGCAAGTTCGATCCGGAATACCGCGCCACCCTTCGGCGGACTCGAAACGTGTACCTGGCCGCCATGCTCGCGCACCACGCTCAAGACGATTGCCAGCCCCAATCCCGTTCCCACGCCTGCGGGTTTGGTGGTGAAAAAAGGATCGAAAATGCGCGCCTGAATTGCCTGCGGGATCCCCGGGCCGTCGTCCTCGACTTCCAGCAATACCCGCCGCTCACGGATTCTTTTGGTGCGAATCCGGATCGTTCCGCCTCGTCCCTGCTGTTCGAGGGCCTGTTGCGCGTTGCCCATCAGATTCATCAGCACCTGCTGCAATTGCCCGGGATCACCGTGCACGAAGGGGAGGGCCGGATCCAGATCGATCTCCACGCGGATCTTTTCTGCGGCAAGGCTGAACCGCTGGAGCTCCATGGCCCGCTGCGCGATATGATTCAGGGCGACGAGGCGCCGTTCCGGAAGCGTCTCCCTGGCATTCAGCAGCAACTGCCGCAGGATTTTGCTGGCCCTCTCTGCCTCCTGATAAATCTGCCGCACTTCTTCGGTCCGCGCGGAAGCGTCCTGCCGCTCCAGAAGCCGCTGCGCGTAGCCCAGAATGGTCGTCAGCGGATTGCTCAGTTCGTGCGCGATGCCGCTGACCATCTGGCCCAGCGCGGCGAGCTTTTCAGTCTGCAGCAGCTTCGATTGGAAAACCCGCTGGGCTGTCAGGTCGCGATAAATTTCCACCCGCCCCATCCAGCGCCCCGCCGAATCGAGAACGGGCCGCGCTGACCGCTCGAGGATGCGCGGCGCAGGGCGAGCCATCTGCAATTCCTCGCGAACGCCTCCTTCGATTTTGCGTGCCAGCTCGCGCCAGCGTTTCGCAAAACGCGCCGGATCCACTGCGTGACCTTCGAGACGCCCGATCAAACCTTCCAGCGTTTTGATTTTCCCGGATTCCTCTGGAGCCAGGCCGACGATCTGTTCGAACCGCGCGTTCATCGCGCGCACGTTTTCCTGTGCGTCAAACAGCACGACTCCTTCTTCCAGCCATTCGATTACGTTTTGCAACTCGGTTTCGGCTTGATCTGCTGGGCGCGTTGATTCGCGAGTCGCCACTGGCTCCAGCAGGATCGCGGTGGCCTGGCCTCGTGCCTTCGCCGCCAAGCGCAATCGCACACCGACTCCGTTGTGCAATTCCACCTGTGGCGATTCGTCAGGAATGACGGGCCCCGCCGATCCGGGTTCGAGGGCTTTCCGCAGCCACGTCTGCACGGGTTGCCGGTCTCTTCCGCTGAAGAGTTCGGTGAAATGCCCGTGCACCGAAGCGCTTGCTCCGACTCGTTCGGGGTTGCGCGGCTTCCTTTCGGCGGCCTTGGAAGCCTGGCCAGTTAACTCCTTCGCACCGCGGCTCGACGCGGCGATGTTGCCGACCTCATCCAGCAGCAACAGCGGTTGACGGATGGAATCCAGTAAGACCTGTTGCCAAACCACCAAGTGCGATTCCTCTTCCTTTCGCCTTCTGTGCCGCAACGCGGACGCCGCCATCGCCGCGCGCAATTCCAGGCGGTCGAGTGTGGCGAGGGATGCGGCGCCGCCCGGCAGTCCCGCGACCAGAGCGCCTAGGAGCCGCCCTTCCGATTCGAGGGGAAATGCCAGGATTCGCGCCACCGATCCGTGGGTCCAGCCTATCGGAGGTTCGCTTCCGATCACGCGCCGACCCTGCATTGCCCGGCGCCAGATGCTCGCCAGCGGGTCGCTTTCGATTGCGCGCGTCCAGACTTCGCTTCCGCTGCGCCAGCGAAACTCAAGCCGATCGCTTCCGTTGGACTCCCCACGTTGGTCCGGCAACACGCCGATCACGACGAACTCCGCGCCGAGGCCGTTTCCCTTCTCGGCCTTATCCGTACAACTGTCGGCCAGGCTCGATAACAATGTCTCCACGGAAGCGCCGGTGGCCTGCGTTTCGAGGAGACGGCGGGTGATGCCGAGGTCCCCACTCCGGAGGCGGGCGTTCCTCTGCTCCTCCTCAATTCCCAACGCCAGGGCCAGTTCCGCGGCAATCGATTCCGCGCGCGCACGCGGAAACGCAAGCTGTTTGCCCCTGGTTCCAGCGAGGATCACTCCTTTCAACTGTGCTTCCCTTTCAATGGGGATCCATAATGCGCGGCGCATCTCGACGAGTGCCCCGATGATCGGCTGGTCGTGGGTGTCCTCCAAATCTTGCTCGACGCTCTTACCTCGAAAAAGCAGCTCTTCCGGAAGGGGAGGCTCCACGGAGAGATTCGTCCACTCCTTGGGGGTCTCGGCGTTTTCGCGGTCCCATATCAGTCCGTGAAAGCCCGCTGGAACTTCACGTTGCGGGCCCATTCCCGGTTGCGCCTTCAGCCACACACCGATGCGATCTGCGTTTCCTTCTCTTGCGAGCGCCCTCAGGGCCTCCTGCAAAAGCTCCTCGCGCGACGCCCCCTCTAAGGCAGCGCGCGCGACGCCCCGTTCGCTGGAATCTGTCTCGGTCTTTTTCTTCCGGACCCTCATCCCATTTCCTCGGGCCTCTGCTGCTGGCCCCGGGCCACATAGGATCGCGGCGCGGGCCGTGGAAGCAGAACAGAAGGAGACCACTGGCGAAGACCCTTGCATCAGCAGGCCCATCAGGGATGTCAGTCTGGCCTGTTGAATCAAGCACTTAGGGGGACAGAGAGCACGACCGAAGACTGGCAGAAATTCCATGTCGAGACTTTGCTTGGCGTTCTTCCCAGAGTGAACCGCAACGAGCGCGGGAGAATCCAAGCCGGGAGAAAAAGGAATGGAAAAGAAGATGAAGCTTTACACCGAACGATATATCCAATGATGCGCCGAGCGATCGGAGTGAGCAGGCACCGCCGTGCTACGGAAACAGTTGCATCTCAGAAGCTTCGCTCACCAGGAATAAAGATGCACATCCGTCACACAGCGTGGTTTTGCATGGGCGAACCGATTCCTGCACTGGAAATTACGGAGGTAAAAATCCTCGAGCCAACTGGATTCTTGAAAAAAACTCTTGAATTGTTGGCGCCCTTACTGCTCCGCGGGCTCCATGTGATATTGCTTCAGCTTGCGGTAGAGCGTGGTCTTGCCGATCCCCAGCATACGCGCCGCGGAAAGCTTGTCGCCTCCGGTTTCGCGCAGCGTCCGCAGAATCGCGCGCCGTTCCAATTCCTCAAGCGGCAAGATCTCATCCTTCTCCGGCGCGCGTTCCGTCGTCGGATATTGCAGGTTCGACGGCAGATCTGCCACATGGAGGATGGGCCCCGAACCAAGAGCGACGGCGCGCTCGATAGCATTTTCCAGTTCGCGAACGTTTCCCGGCCAATCGTAAGCAATCAGCCGCCGCATGGCTTCTTCGGCGATCGTGCGCACGGGCCCCTGCGGGTCGGAAAACTTTTCCAGAAAGGAAGTCACCAGGATTGGGATGTCACTCTTACGGTCACGCAGCGGTGGCAGCTTAACCTGCACCACGTTCAGCCGGAAATACAGGTCCTGGCGGAACGCTCCGTTGCGAATCGCCGTTTCCAGGTCCCGGTTCGTGGCGGCAATGATGCGCACGTTGATCTGCCGGCGCTCCGTTGAGCCGACCGGCTTGACCTCGCGCTCCTGCAGCACCCGGAGCAGCTTGGCCTGCAAATCCACGGGCAAGTCGCCGATTTCGTCGAGAAAGAGCGTGCCTCCCTGCGCGGCTTCGAGCAATCCCTGCTTGGCCTGCATGGCTCCGGTGAAGGCGCCCTTGACATACCCGAACAGCTCGGATTCGATCAGCGTGGGAACCAGCGCGGAACAATCCACCGGCGCAAATGGCCGGTCTTTGCGCGGACCTGAAAAATGGATACTCCGCGCCACCAACTCTTTTCCGGTTCCGCTTTCCCCGAGGATGAGAACCGGGTATTCGTGCTGGCTCACTTTTTCAATCATTTTATAGACGCGCTCCATTTTCATGGAAACGCCGATCAGCCCGCCGAATCCGGGCCGAGCGCGCAACTGCTCGCGCAACAGCCGGTTCTCCTGCTGGAGCTCAACCGCACGGGCGACGCGCTCAAGCCGGGAGCGCAGCTCCTCGATGCGGAACGGTTTGGTCACGTAGTCCGCGGCTCCCATGCGCGTGACTTCCACCGCGGATTCGATGGTTCCATACTGGGTCAACACCACGACAGCGACCTCGGGGTGCAGCTCCTGCGCCAGCTTCAGGAGCTCGATTCCGTTGGTGCGTGGCAGCTTCAAATCCGTCAGCAGAATGTCGATGGCAGAGTGTTCCAGAAGCTCGAGCGCCTCTTCAGCCGTGGCCACAGAGAAGGCCTTCATCCCTGACTGCTCCGCCACTGCGGCGCAGGTTTCGCGGATGGCTTGCTCGTCATCCACAATGAGGATGTTCATGGGAACGGCTGCGCGACGCACTGCCGCTTCTTCGCTCACGGACGGTCGCTCCTGGGGAACGAACATATGCCCAAACTGGAAGCACCTGGAGTTCCAATTCAGGAATCATCTGCATTTACTGACCGTATAACTTTTTCTAGAGTTCCAGTTCTATTTCCTTCTATTCCACTTTGGGGCACCTGTCAAGTGATATAGGTCACTCGCGCAGATAAGTCGTTCCGTTTGTTTGCAGTGCCAAAATAGGAACTAGGAAATTTCAATTTGGGACGTCCCGATTGCTTCGCGGGTCTTATCTTGCGTTCTATGAAGGAAAAGGGGGCTTTTTGAGAGTGCCTCAAAAAGCCTCCGTCCTTCAACTCGCCGATCGGTATCTCAGTTCACCCGTTTGGAGCTACAAGCCACCCCCAACGGGGACTCCTTCGAGCTAGGGGGGGTTACTCAGCGTTTGCCTCAGGGCGTTCCGAAATTCCCGTCAGTGCTTCTTCGTCAGACCCCTGCGTGCCACGTACGTGCTGACGCCGTAGCTTTTTCTCAGGATTTGCGCGGTCTCGATCACCGGCCACAGCATCCTGTCCATCACCGAGGCCGGCGAATAGGCTGCGTACTTCAGCGCCGCCGCGATTCCGGACTGTAGATGATGGACACGCCGGTACTCCTTGCTCGTGAGAGGCACATCGCCAAAGCTGTACTTCTTTCCCAGCAAGCGTGTGCGCACCATGAACGCCAACCAATTGTTGGGCGCCAACTTGTAAATCTTGCGGCCATTGTCTTCCTTTTCGAGAGTAAATCCTGTTTTCTCCAAGTATTGCCGGACCGTTTCGCGGGTGAAGAAATACAGGTGCCGTGGAATGTCCTCGCAGAAAAGATGCCGCGAGGCCACGCTGCCAAAATTGGGCACCAGAAACACGAACAATCCGCCTTGTTTGAGCAGCCGCGACGCCTTTCGAAAGTAGGCCATCGGATCGTGCACATGCTCGAGCACGGCCCACGCCGTCACTGCGTCGTAGGCTGGCTCATTCAGCGGAATATTCTGAAACTCCTCCGTGTACACGCGAAAATCCGTGATGCGCTGCGAAGACTCCGAAACCTCCACCCCTTCCACATTCCATCCCCGTGTCGCCATGAATCTTGGGAATTCCCCATTGGCACAGCCCACATCCAACAATTTCTTCCGACCACCATCGTGTCCCAGTTCCTCCAGGTAGGCCGCTTGTGCGGTGAACCGGCGTTTCAGATAGTGGTGATGACTCGTCGTCGGCGGATTCTGGTAATACTCCCGCGGATAATATTTCTGCATCTCCGCCGCGGCCGGTCTCGGATTCACGAATCCGAGCCCGCACTGGTTACATTCAACGACCGTAAAAAACTCTTCGCGGAAGAAGCGGCGGTCCGGCATTTCATACACCGGCGTGTGCCGGCCGCTTCCACACAAATTACACGCCACGTTTTCCAAGCGTGCGCCTCCTCCGGTCCCTGCATCATCCTTCCTGCTGTTATTTTCGAGCCCGAGACGCTCCCGTTGTGCTTGCTCCAAAGTTAGCGCGCCTTGTCCGGCCGGACGATTCGCCGCCTGGCTTTGATGAGCACGTCAATGGAATCCGGGCGGGCATTCCAGAAATCGAGCCGGATGCGGACGTCGGGAAGTTGCGCGACCGCCGCGGGAATCGAACTGGCCGTCAAATACCACCCAGTGGGGAGCACTACGGCGTTGCGCGGCCTGCCGAAGCTGCGATCGAAGACCAGATCCTCGCCATCCAAGCGGTAGCTTACAGGCGCGGTGTAGGTCTCCGAAATCCGCAAGCGGATAGACTGCCCTTTTTTCACCGGGGGAAAGGGAATCAACACGACCTGAGTAGCCGGTTTTACCGGCTCGTCCGCTTCGATTTTTGCGGCGGCGAGTTCCGCCCCGGTCATCAATTGCGTCGCAAGTTTTTCACCAGTGTCGAGAACGTACGCGGAGGGGTCAGAAACGGAGCTGCCTTCGCGAACCACGTTGAGGTATTTGTCCGCGCCGGGGCGGGATTCCGTGTAGTCGTGATAAAGGCTGAAGGCGTGCGTTTCCGGCTGCTGAAGAAAGTAGACGATGTCGCGGTCCTGATGCGCGCGCTCAGAAAGCCGCTGCCGCTCGGTTTCGCCGGCGAAGGGCGCTTCCCAACTCCGCGATTGCGTTGATGGATGCGGCGCGGCGGCCGGGCCCGTTTGCGCGCCCGGCCTCGCTCGGAGGATCAATGGCGCCTCACCGGCGCTGGGATTCATAAAACTGATAGCGATGCGGCCGTCCGGCTCCGACAAGACTTGCGACGGCACATTGCAGCCCACCAGTTCGAATCCCGGGGGCAGGACCACGCTGTTACGTTTAATGCCCAGAGAGCGGTTGAAAACAATCGCATCGCCGTCGCGGTAGTAACTCTTGGCATCCCTGTAGGTTTTGACGATGAGAAGCCGGCCTTGTCCTTCCGGCGCAACAGGCCGCGCGAGCTGCACCTTGATGTAGTTCCCCGCGGGGTCAGCATCGACCATCAGCGGATCCTTGCGCGCCTCCGCGCCAGGAACAACTTCAAAGCGGAGTGGCTCACCGGTCATGGCGTCGTAAACAGCTTCGTCACTGGCGGTGCTGCCCTTTCGAATGGGATTGAAGTACACCTTGGCGCCTGCCGCCGTTGCTGTAACTTCGTAGAAAATCTTGAAACTTGCAGTCTCGGGCGCAAGCAGCTCGTACCGAGTGTACTCGTCGGACTCCGTTTGCCGTGTGGGAGAAGGTGAAGGATTGGCAGCGTGCTCTTGTGCACCTAGAGCAGCGCCGCCGAGAACCACCATGAACATTGCGATGACAGGCGTGAAAGGCCTGGACATACGGTTAATCTCCCGAGAGAAAATCCGGATTCTGTCCGTGCATGATCGCCGATTCGCGTGACCGAGTAAACCGGCAGAATTCTCCGCCAGGTCTGGAGGAAATCCCCACGAGACTCAGCCAGCGTTTTGCGCCCTCGCGAGGGATAGGCATTGGCTGTCGCTTGAAACTCGATGCTGCCCTTCCCCTTCGACATCCTGCGCTACACTATTTATCTCATGCGCTCCATCACCACGCTTGACGACAACTGGATGGGCCGCCCGCGCTCCATCGCCACCGCTCTGCTCGAATCGGACGGCCACCGCGCGATCGTCGACCCGGGCCCGGGTTCCACGCTCGAAACCTTGCGCCAGCGGCTCCAGGCACATGGCCTCGCCGTGGGCGATCTCGACGCCATCCTCCTCACGCACATCCACCTGGATCACGCCGGGGCCACAGGCTCGCTGGTGCGCGAAAATCCCCGGCTCGCTGTCTACGTCCACAAAAATGGCGCCCCGCACATGGCCGATCCGACGAAACTCCTGGCCAGCGCCCAGCGTCTGTGGCCCAACGACCTGCAGCGGCTCTTCGGCGAAACACTTCCCGTTCCCCCGGAGAATCTCCGCATCCTCGAAGGAGGCGAAACGCTGGCGCTCGGCGCGCGCAAAGTCGCGGTCGTCCACACTCCCGGCCACGCTTCACACCACGTCAGTTATTTTGACAACGAGGAAGGCGTCGCCTTCGTAGGCGACACGACCGGCATCCGCATCGAAGGTCACCCGTACGTGATGCCGGCCACTCCCCCGCCAGACATCGACCTGGACATCTGGGATACATCCTTCGCCGCCATCCTCGAGCGCAAACCGGCGCGCCTCTTTCTCACGCACTTCGGCTTTTCCGAAAATCCCTCCGAACACATCCTGGTGTTTCGGGAACAGCTCCACAAATGGGCCGCGCTCACTGAGAAAATCATTCGGTCCGCCGGCAGCGATTCCGCCGCGATGGACGCGTTCATGTCCGCCACGCACGCCGAGATCGCCCAGTATCTGCCCGCGGACGAAGTCGAGCACTACGCTTTCAGCGCGGGCGCTCGTTATCTGCGCAAGCGCGCCACTGCCGCACCCTGAGAATTCTCCTTATTCTCCTTGTTCTCCTTGTTCGAACTGAAAGGTCACGAAATTCGCTTGCGGGGCACGGGAACGCACGGCGGCCTGAGATTCTTTCCAGGATGCTTTGTGTCTGGGAAGGAACGCGGCTACGCGGTCGTTTCCGAGGAAGACACTTCCGTGGAACCGGCCGGAGGTTCTGGGGCTGGCGCCGTCAACGCTGCAAGGCGGGCCGAAAGCGCTTCGACCAGCAAATCAACGAGTTTTTTTGCGCCGCTGCCACCGGAATCTTTATCGGGATTGTACTGCGCCACGTCCAGCCCCAGAAGATTCTTGTGTTTTGTGAATTCCGCAAAGGCGGAGCGGACGTCGTCGAAGCGCAATCCGCCGCTGCCGGGCACGTTCACGGCGGGAAAATCTTCCTCAGCGATCACATCGAGATCGAGATGAAGCACGAACTCACGCGCATCGGCGTGCATGTGCGCCAGCGTTTCCTGCGCGGCTGCGCTGCCGCTCTTGAATTGGATATCCCGGGCATAGACATGCCGCATCGGCGAGCGGGCCAGGAAGTCCTGCTCCGGCGGATCCAGCCTTTCGAGCCCGAAGAGCGTGACGTCCGGCTCGCGGACAAGCGGCGGCTCGCCCCAGAAGCGCACCAATTCCGGCGCGCCCTTGCCGATGATGTGGGCCACCACCATTCCATCAATGCGGCCGGACGGAGTGCTTGCCGGAGTATTCAAATCGGCGTCGCGATCAAACCACAACAAGTTCACATGCTTGTGGTAGCGCCGCGCACCGGTCAGCAAACCAATCACTTGCGCGCAATCGCCGCCTATCACCAACACCAGCGCGCCGGTTTTGACCGCGAGTTCCGCGCGGGTCTTCAAGTCATTCAAACCCGCGACAATCTCCGCCAAATTGCGCGCGCGCCGATGTTCCTCATCGTCGGCGAAAAGGCGCGGGGCGCAATCACCATAATCCGTCACCTCGTACCCGGCGCTCTGCAGCCGTTCGATGAGACCCGCGGCGCGCAGCGCGGCCGGAGCCTTTTCGGTCCCTGGCGCAAATCCCGCCGCGCTCGAGGGTGCGCCAATCAAGGCAATCTTCTTCGGCTGACGGACGATTTTGACCGCCAAGGTCTGGCTCCTTGTCCTGTATTTCCGGTCTACCGCGCCGGGTCAACGACGACCGGCCAGCGCAATGCCGGCCCACACACCGCACTCCGGCCAAGGACTATCTTTGCCCTGCCGGGTCCTGAAAACTGCAAATTCCCTAGCGGCGCGGGGCCGGCGCGATGGTCGCTAATTCCGGAGGCAGCGTGAAGCGCACGTCCTCGCGGATCAAATCTAAATCGCGCTGATCCGTGAAGCCAAACTCCGCCAGTCGCTCGCTGACCTGTTCGACAAGGACTTCCGGCGCGGATGCTCCCGCGGTCAAGCCCACGCGTGAGATGCCGTCGAGCCACTTCACATCGATGTCCTTCGCCGAATCGATCAACTGCGCCTTGACCCCGCTGCGCTGCGCCACTTCTACCAAGCGGTTGGAATTCGAGCTGTTCGGCGAACCCACCACCAGGATCAGGTCCACGTCCTTGGCCACCTGCTCGACCGCTTCCTGGCGGTTCTGCGTGGCATAGCAAATGTCGTCACTTGCGGGCCCCTGGATCGAAGGGAACTTCTGGCGCAAGCGCGCCACGATTTCCTGCGTATCATAGAGGCTCAGAGTCGTTTGCGTAAGGAACGACAGCTTCTGGGGATCATCGACTTCCAACGCGTCCACCGCCTCCACGGAGTCCACAACGATCGTGCGGTCCGGGGCTTCTCCCGACGTTCCCACAATCTCCTGGTGGTCTCTGTGCCCGATGAGAATAATGGTGCGCTTTTCACGCGCGAATTTCAGCGCCTCGAGGTGAACTTTGGTGACCAGCGGGCAGGTCGCATCAATCACTTTGAGCGAGCGGGACTTAGCTTCATCGCGCACCGTTGGCGGAACGCCGTGGGCGCTGAAAACGAGCACCGCACCGTGAGGGACTTCCTCGATGGCTTCGACAAAAATCGCGCCGCGGCGCCGCAATTGTTCCACTACGTAGGTGTTATGGACGATTTCATGATGCACATAGACCGGGGCGCCGTAGGCCTCCAGCGCCAGCTCGACGATGTCCACGGCGCGCACCACGCCCGCGCAAAACCCGCGTGGCCTTACCCTTAACAATACTTTTCCGTTGGTTGCAGTCTGCATCGCCATCCTAATCACTCGTTTTCCCGACACTCTATCATACCCTACGCTCCTCACCAGCCGCATCCGGTTTTCTGATGCTCCAATTCTGCAGCGATCCTCAGCCTTTCATCGATTCCACTGTGAAAATTTGGCTGCTAAGTGTCGCGCTTGCAAGGAGAAGACTGCCCTTGACGGGCTCAAGGGGGTGAGCGAGACTTGAGCCACTGTTAAATCTAGCCAGAACTGCCTTCCAGGGAGTTCCCAGGGTTCTGACAAGCGGCGGTGAGCAATGAAGGCAAGCAATCCTCGGGAGAGCAGAAGGCCGTCTCGCCGCGCCACAAAAAAGCTAAAAA
>QHYF01000443.1 GCA_003224075.1 Acidobacteriota bacterium | reverse complement strand
GATTGACGCGCACGGCAACCTCATCAACAAGCGCAATGCCTGGGCCAATCGCGCCTCGGTCTACGTTCATCTGATTCCCCCCGGTGCGGCCGACACCGTGCATTACCGGCTGCACGTTCCGAATCACACGGGCGAGAGGATTACGCTGCATGCCAAGCTGAACTATCGCAAATTCATGTGGTGGAACACTCAGTTTTCTTTTGCCAGCCTGGAAGATCCAAGCCAGCCGCATGGATCGACGACGCCGGACTACGACGATCGGAAATGGGCGTTCACGGGCGACACTTCCAGCGTCTCCGGCAATTTGAAGACCATCCCGAACCTCCCCATCATCACGGTTGCCGAAGATACGAAAAACATAAAAGTCTTGCCGCGCTCGGCGCCGGCCCCGCAACCGCAGGTGCAGCTTGCGAAGGATGATTGGACGCGTTGGAACGATTACGGCATCGGTCTCTTTTTGCAAGGGGACCTGAAGGGTGCGCAAGCCGCTTTTCTGAGAGTGTCGGAAGCTGATCCACGGAATCCAGATGGCTGGGTGAATATCGGCCGCGCCTTGGTGCAGGAGGGCGATACGGACGGGGCGAGGAAAGTTCTGGATAAGGCGCTGGCGATCAACCCGCAACTCGCGCGCGCGAATTTCTTCTATGCGCGCGTGCTCAGGGAAGAAGGCAAGTATGACGAAGCTGCTTCGCACTTGCAGGCCGTGCTCGCACAATATCCTCGCGATCGAGTTGTGCGCAACGAGCTCGGCCGCGTGCTTTTTCTTCAAAAGCGCTATGCCGGCGCTGTGAAAGAATTTGAAGCCACGCTCAGCATCGATCCCGAAGATCTGCAGGCGCATTACAACTTGATGCTCTGCTACAACGGTCTGGGCGACGATGCCAAGGCGAACGAACACAAGGCACGCTACCTCCGCTTTAAGGCTGACGAATCGGCTCAGGCCATCACCGGGCCGTACCGTCAGGCGCACGCCGAAGACAACAACGAGCGCCAGCCGATTCACGAGCACTCAAGCGTCGCTCTCGGGCCTGTGCTGCAGAGGAAATCGGTCGCAGGGAAGGTGGCCTCGAAAATTGCAACGCAGGATAACGTGAGGCCCGGCGGCGGAAAATAAGCTCTGGTAAGAATTTCTACTGGAATAGCGAGGCGCAATGACCTGGATCAACACTGTGCGAATGGATGAAGACGAGCGCGTGAAGACCGCCATAGAAGACGAGCGCAAGCTCTATCCGGTCGAATACGCCACGCCCGTCCATCCGGTGAATAACGGCGAAACGTCCGGCATTGTAGCAAGTCACACGCTCATCCCCGACGCTCTCTTTCACGCTTTCAGCACTTTTGGAGCGCTGATGTCGCCCGAATTGCCTCTCAAGCGGCACCAGCACGAAATGATTGCAACGATGGTATCGGTAACGAACCGTTGCCACTATTGAATCGAGTCGCACGCAGAGTTTCTGCGTCGCGTCACGTTGAACGAGGAGATGGTCGAAGCCCTGAAGAAAGATTACCGGTCGGCGCCCATCAGCGAGCAGGACCGCGCGATGCTGGATTACGCCGTGAAACTGACGAAAGACGCGACGAAGTGCAGGAAGACCACGCGAGGCTGCGCGCTGCTGGCTTTGATGACCGTGGGATCCTGCAGATCACGCTCATTGCTGCGTGGTTCAGCTACATCAACAAGGCGGCAGATGCGCTCGGCGTGGGCCGCGATTGAGAGGCATGGTGAAGCGTTTGCTCTCTGGAATTCTCGTCATCACGCTGGCAGTGTTTGTCATTGCACAAACCGGTATCGAAGCCACAGCGGAAACGTCGTCCATTCAGTTCCGTGACGTCACACAACAAGCCGGTATCCGCTTCACACACAACAATGGCGCCTTCGGCAAGAAATTCCTTCCCGAGACCATGGGGCCCGGCGTCGCCTTCATTGATTACGATAATGACGGATGGCCGGACATTTTTCTCGTCAATGGGATGGACTGGCCCGGCCACGTACGGAAGCACGCGACGCCGAAGCTTTATCACAACAATCACGACGGCACGTTCACTGACGTGACGCACAAAGCGGGCCTGGACATCGAGCTCTATGGAATGGGCGTGGCTGTCGGCGACTACGACAACGACGGCTTCGACGATCTTTTTGTCACCGCTTACGGCCAGAGCCGCCTGTTTCACAACAATGGGAACGGTACGTTCACGGACGTCACGCAAAAAGCGGGCCTGATCGGGCCGAAGGAGTTCAGCACCAGCGCCGCGTGGCTCGATTACGACAAGGACGGCCATCTCGACCTGGTCGTCGGAAATTATGTCCAGTGGACGCCGGAGACGGACTTGTACTGCACGCTCGATGGCAAGAGCAAATCGTACTGCACGCCGGAATCCTACAAAGGAACTTCCGTTCATCTCTGGCACAATCGCGGCAACGGAACATTTGAAGATGCCACGCAAAAAGCCGGTCTCGGCGATCCCACGTCGAAGACTCTCGGCGTCGCGGTGCTCGATTACGACAACGATGGCTGGCCGGATCTTTTATTTTCAAATGACACGCAGCCGAACAAGCTTTATCGCAACAACGGCAACGGCACCTTTGCCGAAAAAGCGGTCGTCGCCGGCGTCGCTTTCAGCGAAGACGGCGTTGCGCGCGCGGGCATGGGTGTGGATGCATCCGACTACGATCATTCCGGTTACGCCAGCCTGCTGATCACCAATTT
Source organism: Acidobacteriota bacterium (assembly GCA_003224075.1). Taxonomy (GTDB): domain Bacteria; phylum Acidobacteriota; class Terriglobia; order Acidiferrales; family UBA7541; genus Acidiferrum. The sequence goes on along the minus strand of QHYF01000443.1, from coordinate 921 downwards.
TTCGAACCAGATGCTCTCGCTCTATCACAACGAAGGAAAAGGGCTCTTTGTGGACGAAGCTCCGCGCTCGGAGATCGGCCGCGCGTCACTCCTCACGCTGGGATTCGGCTGCTTTTTCTTTGATTACGACCTCGATGGCTGGCCGGATGTTCTGGTCGCCAACGGCCACATCGATGCGGATATCCAGCGCGTGCAGGCAAACGTGAAATATGCAATGCCCCCGCATCTGTTTCGCAACCTCGGCAAAGGAAAGTTCGAAGAGGTTACAAAATCAGTAGGACAAGCCTTCTCCTCTCCGCGAGTTGGACGCGGCGCCGCCTACGCGGATATCAATAATGATGGACGCCTCGACCTTCTGCTCTCCACCAACGGCGGCCCGGTCTATTTGTTCCGGAATGAAGCGCAGGGCTCGGCCGCTGCGAACCATAGCCTGCGCATCAAGCTGACGGGCACAAAATCCAACCGCGACGGCATCGGAGCGACCGTGAAACTGTCCTCCGGTGGCGAAACGCAAACGCTGATGCTCCGGAGCGGCTCCAGCTATCTTTCCGCCAGCGAACTTGTTCTGACGTTTGGCCTCGGCGAACGCGACAAGGCAGACGCCATCGAGATTCGCTGGCCCAGCGGTCAAGTGGACCGTCTGTCGAATGTGGACGCAGGAGCGACAATCACCGTAACGGAAACAAGAGGAATCACTTCCACGCGAAAGTATGCGAAATAAGAGAACGCCTCCGTCGCGTTCAATTAGTCATGACGTAATGCGCGCCCCGCACGTGCTACAGAATTTCGTGCCCGACGGGCCGTCCCCTTAAGAATCAATGGGACAGCTCTAGATGTCGTAGTACAGATGGAACTCATGCGGATGCGGGCGCATGCGCACGGGATCGATCTCGTTTTTCTGCTTGTAAGCGACCCAGGTGT
>QHYF01000442.1 GCA_003224075.1 Acidobacteriota bacterium | reverse complement strand
GGGGTGCGAACTTGCGCGAAGCCAAGCGTCATGTTGAAATCTTGGAGTTCCTGATGGAAGTGCTGGTTCGCTCCGGCGCCGCGCGCACCGCGTGATTCCGCCGCGGCCCGAACCAGGAGATGAATGCCGTGGCTGTGCTTCGAATCCCGGATGAAAATCGTTCGCTTCGCGAGCACGACGAAGTGCGCGACTACCTTGCGGGCATCGGCATCGACTATGAACGCTGGGAGGCCGCCGCGGATTTGGCGAGCGACGCCACGGCGGAACGAGTCCTCACAGTATATAGCCAGCAAATTGAAGAGCTGAAGCGGCGCGGCGGATACGTCACGGCCGACGTCATCGACGTCCATCCGGATACGCCGGGGCTGGACGCGATGCTGTCAAAGTTCAACATCGAACATCGCCACGACGAGGACGAAGTCCGCTACATCATCGCCGGGCGAGGGCTCTTCCATATCCACCCGCAACAGGGTCCGGTCGTCGCAATCGAGGTAGAAGCGGGGGACTTGATTTCACTGGTTCGATCTGTGCGGAGACCGGCGTATTCGCGCGATTCGTTTGTTCCAAGATAAATCCGGCTGGACGCCTCATTACTCGGGCAGCGGCGTGGATCGGAATTACGAGCCCGTTTGCTGGGGTCCAAGATACATTCCCACGCAAACGGCGGCGAAGTAAGGCGTGACGTCCCTCGACGAATCTCAAGTCCGCGTCATTCTTCTGGACATTGAGGGAACAACAACCCCGATTGATTTCGTTTACAAGGCACTTTTCCCCTATGCGAGCCGGAAGGTGGAGTCCTTTCTTCGCGAACACGCTCACGACGCGGAGATTGCCTCGCTGATCGAGGAGTTACGCGCGCAACACGACCTCGATGAGCGCAATGGCTTGCAGCCACCAGGCTGGCTGGAGGATTCTGAAGAGGCGCGGTTGCGTTCGAGTGTCGAGTACGGCCAATGGCTGATCGCCAGGGACAGCAAGTGCGCGCCGCTAAATCTGGAAGCAGGGTTTCGAGAGCGGGGAATTGCGCGGTCAGGTGTTTCCCGACGTGCCGGTCGCATTTGAACGCTGGCGGAGGAAGGAAAAGATAATCTGCATCTATTCCTCCGGGAGCGTCCTGGCGCAGCAGATGCTATTTCGCACGACGCCGTCAGGCGATCTGACCTCGTACATCTCGCAGTTCTTCGATACGCGAGTCGGAGTCAAGACAGAAAGTGAAAGCTACAAAAAAATCGCTGCGTCGCTCGCTCACACGCCCCGCGAATTTCTGTTCGTCTCCGATGCGGTGAAGGAAATCGAAGCAGCGCAGTCCGCGGGGATGCAGGCGATTCTTTGCAGCCGCGACCCGCTTGCAGACGCCTCGCCAGGCACCGGCAGAATCATTCACAGCTTCGACGAGATTTTTGGCGATTAGCGTATCTGCGTGTCCCGCTCCCGCGGCGAAGTATTCGAGAGGGCGGCTGCACCGGTACTTGCCCTGCCATTCGGCATACAGCTTTGTAATGGCCGGGCCGATCGTGAAGCCCCAGGCATAGATCGGGAAATTCTTGAATTTGTCGGGCACCGGGGAGAGGGAGATGCCAGTGTGAAACACACGGGGAAATTATTCTGGCTGCTGGCTGCGCTACTCAGTTCCGGCATCGATTCGAATCGCTTGTTCGCTGATGAGAAAGACGCGAGCAGTCCGGCGAAATCCGCACAGCCAAAGAGGGACACACCTGCTCCGGAATTGACCGAGAGCGAGGAATGGCACCCCGATCGCATCGCGCAGACGGAAGCACCTTCCCAAGAGCCGCAGTCGCAGGAGGCAAGCCAGCCATCGAAGCCGGACTGGCATTATGGCGGCTTCTTTGATCTGGGCTACTTGCGCGATTTCAACGATCCTTCGAATCACCTGTTCCGGAACCGCGGAACCACGCCGCGCGTCAACGAATTGGATCTGAATATGGCAGCGGTGTATCTCACCAAAGACGCCATGAATCTGTCTCGCTGGGGCATGGAATTGGAAGTGCAAGCCGGGGAGGATTCCAAAATTTTTGGATTTTCCGCCACGGCGCCAAATCTCCGTGGCGCCAATTGGCTGCGACAGCTCGGCAAGGCGGATGTTTCTTATCTCGCGCCAGTGGGCAAGGGACTCACTGTGCAAGCCGGGATCTTCAGTAGTTTGATCGGTTACGATTCGCTCTACGCCAAGGATAATTTCAACTACACGCGTCCGTGGGGAGCCGACTACACGCCATATTTAATGCTTGGGGTGAACGCAAGTTATCCCTGGACAGAGAAACTGTCGGCGACACTGTGCGTCATCAGCGGTTATTGGCACCTGGCGCACGCGAACGATGTTCCGAGTGTCTGCGGCCAACTCGCTTACAAAGCCACCGAGCGCGTGACCTTGAAAGAGACGCTCCTCTACGGTCCGCATCAGGCGGACACGGCGCTGGAATTTTGGCGTTTTTTTTCGGACAGCATTGCGGAATGGAAGAGGAATTCGTTGACCGTGGCGTTCGAATATCAAGTCGGAACGGAAAAAGTGGCTGTTACGGGAAACCCGCGTGCCTTGTGGATGTCTTCCCAATTGCCCGTTCACTGGGTCGTGCGCGGCCCGTGGAGCGTGACGGTTCGCCCTGAGTTTGCCTGGGACCGCGATGGCCGCTGGACAGGGTTTGCGCAGACCATCAAAGCAGTGACGACCACGCTGGAATATCGCATCCCGTACCGCTGGGCAAGCACAATCCTGCGGCTCGAGCAGCGCTATGATGATTCGCGCGGCAAAGGCGAAGGGTTTTTCAACGATGGCCAAGTGCAGACCGGCGTGATCGGTTTGACGCCAACACAGCATCTGCTCATTTTCGGACTGATATTCACGCTCGATTCGCACTGATCAAAGTGCGGTGAAGTATTCTAGACAGCTAACAATTCTCGGGTCCCCCACAGGAGTTAATCTTTCCCTTACAGCTTGGATTGCTGTGCCTGGCCACTTCTCGTAGAATTCAGAGCGAACACCGCATCCCCATGGCTGCAGTACGCGAGCAGGACCCGCTTGGGCCGCTTAGGAGAATGGAGAGCATGCACAAATTTGCAGCGTTATTTGCATTGGGACTGGCGCTTGCGCCCGCTTGGCAGAGGCAAGAAGCCTGGCGAGAGGCGTGCATTCAGCGTTGTGTTACCACGGAAGCCGTGGACCCCGAAATGGAAAGGCAGGAGATCGTCAGCCTGGAA
>QHYF01000038.1 GCA_003224075.1 Acidobacteriota bacterium | reverse complement strand
CGCCGTCCATACATTGATATGGTGATTCCCAGCCTCACCGATCCGAGCGTCGCGCCTCCGGGCAAACACGTTCTCTCCTGCTTTGTCCAATATGCGCCGTACAAACTCGCTGAAGGCAACTGGGACGACCAGCGCGAAGCCTTCGGTGACAACGTCATCGAAACCATCGCCGAATACGCTCCCAACATCAAAGACATCATCGTTGGCCGCCAGGTCCTCACTCCGCTCGATCTCGAGCGCGAATTCGGGCTCACGCAGGGCAACATTTTTCAGGGCGAGCTTTCTCTGGAACAGCTCTTTTTCCTTCGCCCCGTCGCCGGATGGGCCTACTACCGCACGCCGGTCCACAACCTTTATATGTGCGGTTCCGCAACGCATCCGTGCGGCGGGATCATGGGGGCCAACGGCCGCCTTGCCAGCCAGGTCATCCTCAAGGAATGGAAAAGTTACCCTGTTTCGCGCATGCGACCCGCCAGGGCAATCCCGCGCCCGCCAGAAACGAAGCCCGCATCGGAATCGCCATCGGCCGCCGCGGTTTCCGAATCGCCCGCCGAGAAGAGCAACTGATCATGCCCCTCGGCCAGCGCGTGGTTCTCATCGGCGGCGGGCACAACGCTCTCATCACTGCTTTTTATCTTGCCAAAGGAGGGTTCAAACCGCTCGTCCTCGAGCGGCGCGAAATGGTTGGCGGCGGCGCCATTACGGAAGAGTTTCATCCGGGCTTCAAAGCTTCCACGCTCGCGCACACGCTCGGCCCGCTTCGCGTGGAGATCGCGCGCGCCATGCAGATCGAAAAATTCCAGTGCGAAATCCTCTATCCCGGTCCGCGTGTCTTCGCTCCCACACCCGGCGGAAACGCGCTTCTTTTCTGGAACGACAACGCCAGGACCGCCCGCGGCATCGCGAACATTTCCGCAAAGGACTCCGCGAAATACATGGAATTCGCGGATTCTCTCGATCACCTCACCGGCGTCCTCGACCAGCTTGTTTCGATCACGCCGCCGGCGATCGACAAGCCCACTCCCGAAGATCTCTGGAATCTCTTTAAGACCGGCCGCAACGTGCGCATGCTTCGCAAGAAGGGAATCTTCGACCTTCTTCGGTGGGCCCCCATGGCCGTTGCGGACTTCGTCGCCGAATTTTTCGAAACGGAGCTCATCCGCGCCGTTATCGCCGCGCGCGGCATTTTCGGCACGGCGCTCGGCCCGTGGTCCGCTGGTTCCACCGCCGTCCTCCTGATGCGCGCCGCTTGCGATACCCATCCCGTGGGCACCGCTGCTTTTCCCCGGGGCGGGCTCGGCAACTTCACGCGCGCTCTGGCCGAATCCGCGAAGCAGGCCGGCGCTGAAATTCGCACCGATGCCGAAGTCCAGCAGATTCGCTTGAAAGACGGCGCGGTTGCCGGGGTCGCGCTCACCACTGGCGAAGAAATCGCGGTCGAAGCCATCGTTTCCGGCGTTGACCCCAAGCGCACCTTCTTTCATCTCCTCGATCCCTCGCAGCTCGATCCGACCTTTGCCAATCGCATCAAAAATTTCCGCGCGAATGGCACGGTCGCCAAGGTCAATGTCGCTCTTGGCGGTCTTCCAACTTTCACCTCGCTTGATCCCAGCGAAGGCTTTCTCGAAGCCCTCTCCGGCCGCATCCACATCGGTCCCGAAATCGATTACCTCGAGCGCGCCTTCGACGCTTCCAAGTACGGCGAGTTCTCAGAGGCGCCCTACCTTGACGTCACCATTCCCACGATTCTCGATTCTTCTCTCGCTCCCGAAGGCAAGCATGTCCTGTCCGCCTGCGTGCAGTTCGCACCATTTAAACTCAGGGATGGGAGCTGGGATTCACGCCGCCGAGGTCTTGCCGAAACGGTTCTGCGCACTCTCGCCGCTTATGCGCCCGATCTGCCGAGCCTGGTCGAGGGCATTCAGGTCATCACGCCGCAGGATCTCGAGACCTCCTACGGCTTCACCGGCGGTCACATCTTTCACGGCGAACTCGCTCTGGATCAGCTTTTCACCATGCGTCCGGTTCTCGATTGGGCGCGCTACAAGACGCCCATACGCGGTCTTTTTCTCTGCGGCTCGGGCACGCATCCCGGCAACGGCCTGACCGGGGCTTCCGGCGCTAACGCGGCCCGCGAGATCATCCGCGAGCTTCGATAATTTTGGAGCGCGGCGGCGTGCGTCCGCCTTGGTCTTCACTGCGCCGAATTTCTGATTTAATTTGGCAAGAGGCTATGACTGCAAAACCCATGTTCTTTCCGACGCCATCCGACTTCCGCGCCTGGTTCGAATCGCACCACGACAAATTCCAGGAGCTATTCGTCGGCTTCCACAAAAAAAGTTCCGGAAGGCCCAGCATCACCTGGCCCGAATCCGTACAAGTTGCACTGTGCTTTGGCTGGATCGACGGCGTGCGAAAGAGCCTCGACGAAACCAGCTACATGATTCGCTTCACTCCGCGCAAGCACGCCAGCACCTGGAGTTCCATTAACATCAAATTTGTTCAAGAGCTCACAAAGAAGGGCCTGATGCATCCGGCAGGTCTGAAAACTTTTGCCGCTCGCCGTGCAAAAAAATCTGGAATCTACTCCTACGAACAACGCAAGAGCGCCAAGTTCAGCCGTGAACAGGCCAAACACTTTCGCGCAAACAAAATAGCTTGGGAATTCTTCCGTTCTCAAGCTCCTTGGTACCAAAGGGTGACCACTTGGTGGGTCATCAGCGCGAAAAAGGAAGAAACGAGGCTGAAGAGGCTTTCGTTTCTCATCGAACATTCGCAGCGACGGCGAACTCTTCCGCAGCTTATACGCACGAAGAAGAAGTGATCTGCTCGCTCGGCTTGTTAGGATCAGAACGGCTATTGAACTATGTACCTTAGATTTGTGATTGGAGACATCGACGAGGACTCTCAGGTGGAGCTTGGAGTGTTCCACGCTGTCAACAATTTGCGTGAGGAAGGGAAGCTTTATCCTTACGAAGAAGAACAACACGACTTGATTCGACAGTGGTTCAACGAAAATCTGGAAAAACCCACTCGATTTACAGCCTCGAAGCCCCCTTTCTATCGAAAGAAGAACAAAGCTATTTCTTGGTTTAAGGACAGTGCAAACGAACATCTTGCCCAGGTCAGGTCATTGGTCGCAATCTTGCAGAATCACGGAGTTCCAGTGGGCATGCTAACGACTGAACGTATAGGTTATGTCGTTTATGAGGACGAATACCAAATCGTTGCTGAACCTTTCTCCGATACGCAGTGCTGACACAATTAGGTAGAATCATGACTCTCAGACCTGAGAGCGAGAGGAATCACCCGTGGACTACCTGTTCAAGACCGAACCATCTGAATATTCTTTCGCGGACCTTCAGCGCGACGGCGTCACGCAGTGGGACGGCGTTTCGAACCCGGTAGCTGTAAAGAATCTTCGCGAAATGAAGCCCGGCGCGCGACTGGTGATCTACGAAACCGGCGACCGCAAAAGCGCCGTCGGCACGGCGTCGGTCGTCTCCGTTAGCGCCTCCGACCCCAAAAATCCCGTCGTCACGATCAAAGCCGGAAAGCCCCTCGACAAGCCCGTCTCATTGGACCGCATCAAATCCAGCAAACTCTTCGCGGATTCCCCGCTCGTTCGCATGGGGCGCCTCTCGGTCGTTCCCCTCACCGATGCTCAATACAAATTCCTGATAGGAAATTGATCCCGTTCACGCGCGTGTTTGGATAACGCGTGCGTTCCGCCATCGGGATGGAATGTGCCGGTTCGCTTACCGAATTTGCGGCTGGCAGGAAAACGGAAAAGGATTATGCGAGTTCGAGTAAAGCGATCGCAATCGCCATCAGCTCTCTGTGTCTTCGGGAGGATGCAAAACCTTCTGGCGTGGATCGGGCAACTGAATCGTTTGTTCCGGGGACATTACCCATCCGGGCATGTCATTGATGGCGTTGCGCAAGTGCTCTTCGGGCGCCTCGACCAGCATCATCCGGGGAGAAGAGGCGTCGATCACCCGCGCCTCGGGCAGGGCTCGAATGCGGTTGACGTCCGCTTCTTGCGCCGGACCATTGCCTCGAAATCTCAAGATAAATCGCGGCATGCTCGCCCGATTCAAGAATAACACCTTCTCGCGGAAGCTGGCGGAATTAGCTCAGCAGCCCTCTTCCCTCAAATGTGACTCCCAACCCCAGGCTCTTCGTTGCCTGCAGCAGGAATTGCGCCATGGCGTCGGAGCGCGCAGAGTCGCGCGGCATCGCGAGAATTTGCTTCTGGGCCGCCAGCAGCCGCGCCGCCACTCCCGTCACCGCCGGGCACGCCATCGAAGTTCCGTCCAAGACCGCATAACCGCCCGGAAACGTCGAGATGATTCCGAGGCCCGGACCCGTAAACGCAATCTCCGGCCCCACGTTCGAAAAAGCGGCGATGAAGTCTTTGGGGTCAGACGCCGCAAACGGAGCCATCTCGTCTCCCGCTTCCACGGCATCCGCAGGATACGTGCCCTTGCGCCCAAGCGCGGAGACCGCGATCGACAATGGGTCGGAAGCAGGGAAGCTGACCGGTTGCCGTCCGTCATTCCCCGCAGCCACAATCGCCAGGCTGCCGGCCGCGCGCGCATCGGCGATTGCCGATTTCGTTGCTTCGTCGGGCGCTGCTCCTCCAAGACTCATATTGATCAAGTCGCATTGATCCTGCACCGCTGCGTCTACGCCCTTGGCGATCGCAAAGTTGGAAGCTCCTTTCGCTCCCTTGCCGAACACACGGTAGCTCCGCAGATTTGCACCCGGAGCCATTCCGCGCATCCCCGCAGGCGGTGTGCCGTGGCCTGCGATGATGCCGCCGACGTGCGTCCCGTGGCCTTCGCCATTGTCTCCGAAGTCGTTGGGATTTTCCCCGACCACGGTATTCTGTCCTCCGGCGATCGTCAGGTCCGGATGATTGGCGATTCCCGTATCTACCACTCCGACCGTAACTCCGGTCCCATCTGCCAGCGCGACATTCGGGTAGAGAAACTTCAGTTCGTCCGTGAAACCCAGATCGATCTTCCGCAACTGAAATTTCGCTCCCGTCTTCAGCGTGATGTTTTGCCGCAATTCATTCCAGAACCCGCCCTCCGCATAAATGTAGAGCCGCTCGATTTTCTTGACTGTCCCCAATGCCAGAGATACCTGTCCATTCGCGTCCGTCACACCTTGCGCGCCGGCTTTGTTCGCAAAATCAGTGAACGCCACCACCGTCGCTCCCGCGATTGGTGACTGGTCCGCCGAAGATAGGACCTGAATCTTGATCGCCTTTGCGGCTTTCGCTTTTGCCACCGCAGCGGCGACGGCATGCCGCGGCGCTACGGCTGTGTAGTAGTACACGACGGGCACAATCCGCAGCCCGGGATTCGCAGCTCGCAAGGCCGAAGCATCCTCGGGAAACATTTCCACCAGTTTTGCTCCGTCGTCATGGATGGAATCGAGTATTCGCACCTTCTTCGCCAGCGCCCGCAGTTCGGGCGGCGGGGCCGCCGAGGGAGCTGCAAGCATTTGATGAAGGCCCAATAAGACGTTCGCCACTGCGGGACTCGAGTTCGGCGCTCTCGCCTTCAACCCGCGTGTCGGCAATACCACGAACTGTTGCACGGCTCGTTTTGTCGTTCTTGCCATAAAGGAGCTCCTGAATTGATTCGAAACTTTCAAGAGCCCTGACGCCCCGGCCGGGAGTCCGGTTGAAGGGCGCAAGCACCGCCTCCAACGGCGGTCCGGTTCGTCAGCTTCAGCTCAGAAGTGACCGGGATTGTGTCCCGGCAGGCCAGCTTATAGCATGTTTTATAAATCTTTTAAATTACTTATCTTGTATTAAGTGATTAGTATTCTATCCGATGATTGGCGCCTCGCTTCCAGGGGCTCGAAGTATTCTGCAGACTTTCTGCTTGACACCAGAATCGTTGAGGGCTATCGGTGTACGCGAAAACAAACTGGAGGCTTCCATGAATCGTTCCGTTCTCGTTCTGTTTCTCTTGCTCGCCATCCCCGCCTCTGCCCAGCAACCGCCCGAGATTCAGTATCATTCCGTCCCCGACTTCCTGAAGCTTCCGCCCGACGTCTATTTCGGTGAAGTTCCCGGCGTGGCCGTCAATTCCAAGGGACACATCTTCGTCTTCACTCGCGGCAATTCCACTGGCCCCGCCTACGCCGCGAGCGCGGCGCAACTCCTGGAATTCGCTCCTGACGGCAAGTTTCTCCGCGAGATTGGCCACAATCTTTACGCCTGGTCCTTCGCCCACGCCGTGAAGGTCGACAAGGGCGACAACATCTGGGCCGTCGACAAAGGCTCGGACATGGTCATCAAGTTCAATCCGGAAGGCCGCGTCGTCATGGTGTTTGGCCGCAAGCAGGAAGCCTCCGATGAGGGCACGGCTCCCTTGAAGCATCCCAAACCGCCGCTGCCTCCTGTTGACGGCACGTTTCGCCAAGTCACGGATGTCTCCTGGGACGCCGCGGGCAACGCCTACGTCACGGATGGCTATATCAATTCGCGCGTTGCAAAAATCGACAACGACGGCAACTGGCTCAAATCCTGGGGCGAACCCGGCGATCAGCCCGGCCAGTTCAACCTGCCGCACAGCATCGCCGTTGACGCGCGCGACAACATCTACGTTGCCGACCGCGGCAACCGGCGCATCCAGGTCTTCGACACCGATGGAAAGTTCCTCCGCCAGATCACCATCGATGTTCCCGCTCCTCCCGACGCTCGCGCCGCCATCGGCAACAAACCCACGGCGACAACCGGCACGATGGCTCCCGGCTCACCCTGGGCCATTTGCATCACGCCTGGACCCAACCAGGTGCTCTACAGTTCCGACGCCTTTCCCGGCCGCGTCTATAAGCTCAGCCTCGACGGGAAAGTCCTGGGCATGTTCGGCAAGGCCGGCAAGCAGCTCGGCCAATTCGGCTGGATTCACGAAATGGCCTGCCCGTCGGAAAACGAACTCTACGTCAGTGAAATCCTCAACTGGCGCGTTCAGAAACTCATCCTCGAGCCAAGTCATTAGCTGGCGATGATCCCGCCGGCCTGAATCCGCCTAACCCCAGCAATCGGTCGTGCGTGAAGTGAAATGCAGTTTGAAAGTTCAGAGGCCCGGCGCCGGAAGTCGAGAGATCACAGGACGACGGGAAGGGTTTTCAGACCCCGGAAACCGAAGTTAGCGGCCCATTCTAGGCGCGGTGAAGCCAGCCGCATCCGGGGAAACTGCTGGACCATCTTCAGAATAGCGGTCTGGCCCTCCAGCCGGGCGAGCTGATTCCCAATACAAAAGTGCGCGCCCGCGCCAAATGCAAGGTGCGGATTGTTCAACCGCTTGAGGTTCAATTGGTCCGGCTCCTTGAATTGTTGCGGGTCGCGATTTGCTGCGCCAAGCATGAAGAGAATCTGTTGCCCCTGGTGCAGCGCCACGCCGCAGACTTCCATGTCCTCTTTTGCGGTGCGGCCCGTGTACTGAACCGGGCTTTCGTAACGCAACAACTCTTCCACTGCCGTGCGGATGATTTCCGGGCTTTCTCGCAGCTCCGCCATTTCCACGGGATGCCGCAGCAGCGTGTAGATTCCGTTGCCAATCAAGTTCCGGGTCGTTTCGTGTCCGCCGAAAAGCAGCATGACGCATTGCGCGTAAAGCTCTTCTTCCGTGAGCACATCGCCATCTTCCTCGATGTCCAGCAGCAGGCTGATCAGGTCGCTGCCCTTTTGCCGCCGCCGTTCCGCGACCGCCGCGCGGAAAAACGCCGTCAGCGCCAGCACCGCCTCTTGCGCCAGCCGGGTCTGTTCCAGAGTGCGGCGCGGATTTCCCATCATAATCGCGAGCGCGTCCGACCACTGAATGAAGTGCTCGTGCAGCGTTTCCGGCACGCCAAGCATCTCGGCGATCACGCGCACCGGCAGCGGATAGGCGATCTCCTGCAGGACATCCGCCTCCGATTTCTGGCGGAGCGGTTCGAGCATGCGTTCAACAATCGCTTCAACCTGCGGACGCAAGGCTTCCGCGACTGCCGGGGAAAAACCTTTGTTCATCAGCTTGCGAAGCCGGGTGTGCTCCGGGGCGTCAAAAAAAAGCATCCACAAGCCCAGCATGCGCGCCAATTCCGCAAACTCATCCCGCTTGTCTGGGATCTCGCATGATGGCCGAGCATTCCGCGTGTTTGAATACCGCCCACATCCCGCCGCCATAGTCCACGTAGTGAACCCGGCCTTCCTCCAGGAAACGCCGGTACGCGGGATAAGGATCCTGCAGGAACTCGGCAGTGAAGAGAGTTTTTGTGGCGGGAGCCGCTTGCGCCTCGGACATCACCTGCCTCCGCGAGAAATTCCTGTATTCTCTGCAGCCGCGAGTTTACCTCGCCAGCCGTTTTCTTTGTAGCGTGGACGGAAAGGTATCCCGGAAGAGCTTCCTCCAATTCATGTTTTCGCCCTGAATTAATACTTTACAATGCAGTCCACGGAGTGTTAGTTTGTCATCCAGTAATGCGGGAGCCGCGCGCTCGGCACCTCCACGGAGGCGTGCAGGGCGCGATTCTTCAAAACGGCTCCCGCCCATACCCTGGAGTCCCGGTTT
>QHYF01000441.1 GCA_003224075.1 Acidobacteriota bacterium | reverse complement strand
TTGTGAGAGCACAGAATGCGCCTTCCTAGACTTTGCTGGAGACCTGAGTATCCTACGCCATCTGGCTGGTCAACTCCGTAACCAGGAATTCCATAACGGCGCGCGAATCTTCCCCGCCGCGCTTGAGACGGTCATCGGCTTTCTGCAGCGCGCGCAATCCATCGAGCAACCGCGACTTCGAAATCTTCCGCGCATTCTGTAGCGCTAATTCTGCCTGCTCGGGCCGCATCCCCAGGGCACGCGCTGCCTGCCACCCATTCGTCACACCCTTCACTTCGCTCGCTTCGATCAGCTTGCGGTACATCCACGTCATCGCGCCGAGCATCGGCAGCGGCTCTTCTCCGTCGCGCAGCAAGCGGTCCAGGAATTCCCGGTGGTCGTTTTTTCCGATACCACCAGCGCGCTCACGTCCTCCCGCCGGATCAGCTTCCTCTCCGCCGCATACGTCGCCAGTTTGTCGATCTCCGTTTTCAGACGCAGCAAATCCGCCGCCACGAACTCCGCCAAATCCTCGGCTGCTCCCTTTTCGAATTCGACTTCTTGTTCTTTCGCAATGGCCCGCGCCAGCGCCACCGCCGCGGCTTGCCGCTCGTTCAAGCTCTCGCCAAGCCCGCATTCCACCACTAACGTCTTCTCCGCAAGTAACTTCCCCAGTTTCATGCGCTGATCCAGCCCCGTCGCCTCCGCAACGAACACGGTAAACGGCGCTGGATCTTCCAAGTACGCTTCGAGTTGCGCCACTGCCTCTTCGCGGTTTTTCTCCCCGAACTTTTCGATTGCCTCCGCATCCTCGAGGAACACAATTTGGAGTCGAGCAAGCATCGGCAGTGTCTGCGCCTGTTCCAGTGCCCCTTGCGTCTCGCCCCGATTCGCCGAATACCGCGACACTCCCCAGGTCCGCGACACTTCCGGCACGAATTTCTCGATCAATTGCGCCCGGCAAGCGTCGCGCAAATACGGCTCTTCTCCCAGCAACAAAATTGCCGGGATGGGCTTGCCCTTCTCCAGCCGCGCCAGCAATTCCTTCTGCGAAATCCGCGCCATCCCTCGGTCTCCCTCAGTAATTCTCCGTCACTGCCGCCACGAGCCGCGTTGCAAAGTCCCGCGCCAGGCGTTCCAGCGCCGGGTCCTGCTCCTCGAAAAAGCTCTTCACATCCGTCGAGATCTCATACTGATTGCGAAACACAAAATTGTCCGTGTGATAGAGGATTTTCCCCGTCTCTCGCTCTTCGAACGTGATCTCGCACTTCACGGTGACCAGCATCGTCGTTGCCCGCCCGGTCGCCGTATCAAACAGCAGTGGCACCGCTTCGAGACTCACTACTTTCCCCCGTAACACGGCATCTCCGTTCATTGGATCGGGCACCACTCGATATGACGTTTTCGCCAGGAATTCATGCACCGTCGCCGTCGTCAATCTCTGCTCGATCCGGTAACTGCTCGTTTTATTTTCGAGCGCCGGCACGGCAATCACGTGAATGCTCTTCGGCAGCGCATTGCTCCGTCCCGCCACGCGGTACCCGCACCCGCTCACTAGCGCACTCGCCAAAAAAAGCGCACTCACAATTCTTAGGGCTATCACAAAAGCATCTCCGCCAATTTCACTGCATTTGCTGCCGCCAATCGAATATTATCCGCCGCCCCCCAGAACCACCAAGTCCCAGGGTGTGAGGGGTCGGCCTCGGGCCGCGCAAGCTGAATCGAAGTCTCTCCCGCGGCAGTGAGATTACTGACGACCGCTTTTTCCTCCGCGACATTGAGTCCAGCGGCGGCACACACCGAACGAACTTGACCGTCACTCGTCGATGGATCAACCTCCGCGCTAGCCGAGAACGTGCAGCCATAAAACACGGGCGCATGCAACATCCGGATCGCCGGCTGGATTCCGAAGCCAGACGTGCACG
>QHYF01000037.1 GCA_003224075.1 Acidobacteriota bacterium | reverse complement strand
AGTTGCTCTCCGCTCATCAAGCGCCCGGGATGGGAACCGGTCACATCAGGTTCCAGATTCTTTCTACCCTCCAGCTACTGGTTCTGCTTCGAGCCCGCCCCTTTCTGAACAGACGATTTCCTGTCCTCCTTGCTGGCCGCAGGCTTCGCATTCTCTGGAGGGCGCCGCGGTGTCCAGAATTCCGGATCACCGCGGGCAAAGTCTTTCGACACGTGCGACATTTCCGGACTCACCACATACAAGTTACTCTCGGCGCTGACATAAGCATCTCGTGCGATTTCATCCATCCGGCGGGCGGCTACTTCCCCTTCCGCCTCCCGTAGACTTTTCCTCCACGACAGAAGATCATCATTTTGCTGCAGCGTGCGCATAGGCACAAAGATTAGAAAAGTCGGCGACGGCACGCCAACGTTTACTTGATAAACCATCCACGGCAAGTCCGCTTTGATCTTCTGGTACGCCTCGCCGAGGATCTCGAACGCCTCGACAAAGTCGCTTTCGTGCCCCGGAAGTATCCGCACTTCAAGAACGCGCAGGAACCGCGCTTGCGAAAGATCAATGCTGTCCGGGCGGTAACCAAGATCGTCTCGCCTCACGGCGATCAGCGTGCTCTCGTTCGACACCAGCGCTTCAATCTCCTCCTGCATCCGCGCAAGCTCTGGATGGGCGGCGAAGATGTGACCCCAATCGTCTGCTGCTCTTCCCAAATGTTCAAACGAATCAAACGGGTCGAAGGAGAGCGCCTTCGGCGGGCCGGTAATGGATTGGAGGTCAATCCAAGAGTTAGGAACAGTCAAACGATCGAACGCCCGCGTCAGGGAGGCCTCCAACTTCTGGCGTTCGCCGGCCTTCCCGAATTTGATTTCCCGGTGTACGAGGAGCAGCAATTTTGGCGGCGCACCAGCGGTGCTCACCGAGGTTTGGTCTTGCGTGGATGCAATCAATGGACCTGCCAGGGAGAAAAACAGAATCCCCAGAAACTGCCGGTTGTTCCTCATACGACCTACCTCCACAGGCTGTTGACGGGCCGCGAGTGGGCCGGTCTCGCTCACCAAATGCAGTATGTCCTTCGGCAATCAGGCTCGTCACTATCCAAGCGCGGCTTTGCCGTTGAAGCGTGCAGTGGACCCGAGCTCTTCTTCGATCCTGAGGAGCTGATTGTACTTGGCGATGCGGTCTGTCCGCGAGGCCGAGCCGGTCTTGATCTGGCCGGCGGAGGTTGCCACAGCAAGGTCGGCGATGAACGTATCCTCGGTTTCGCCGGAGCGGTGCGAAATGATGGAGTTATAGCCCGCCGAGCGTGCGAGCTCGATGGCCTCGATCGTTTCGGTGACCGTGCCAATCTGATTGAGCTTGATGAGAATGGCGTTGGCGATGCCTTGTTTGATTCCACGGGCAAAGATCTCCGTGTTCGTGACGAAGATGTCGTCGCCAACCAGTTGGATTCTTTTTGGTGAACTCCTTGAGCCGAGCTTTTCGGTGAGCTTTTTCCAGCCCGGCCAGTCTTCTTCTCCCATTCCATCTTCGATGGAAACAATGGGGTATTTTCCCGCCCATTTCGCCCAGTATTCGACCATCGCTTCGGAAGCGTGCGTGGACTTGTCCGACTTCTTGAAAACGTAGTTGCCGCTGGCCTTGTCATAGAACTCGCTGGAGGCGGGATCGAGCGCGATGCTCACCTGCTCACCGGGCTTATAGCCCGCCGCAGTGATCGCTTCAAGCACGATCTGGATGGCTTCTTCGTTCGATTTGCAGCTCGGCGCGAATCCGCCTTCGTCCCCGACCGCCGTCGAGTAGCCATGCTTTTTAAGCGCCGTGTTCAAAGCATGGAAAACTTCCACGCCCCATCGGAGCCCTTCCGAAAAGCTCGGCGCACCAATGGGCATGACCATGAATTCCTGGAAATCCACGGAGCTATCGGCATGCGCGCCGCCGTTCAGGATGTTCATCATCGGGCAAGGAAGGAGGTTCGCGGATTTCTCCGAGGAGTAGCGCGCAAGGTACTTGTACAGCGGAACGGTCTGCGCCGCAGCTGCAGCCCGTGCCGCCGCCATCGAGACCGCCAGGATGGCGTTGGCTCCGAGGCGCGACTTTGTGGGTGTTCCGTCGAGTTCAATCATCCGTCTGTCGAGCGCGCGCTGGTCGGTGGCGTCGAGGCCGACGACCGCCTTAGCGATTTCCTGGTTGACGTTGGCGACGGCTTTTAATACGCCCTTGCCGAGGTATTTCGACTTGTCCCCGTCTCGTAGCTCGAGGGCTTCGTGTTCTCCAGTGGAAGCGCCGGAGGGAACGGCGGCGCGGCCTCGCGAGTCAGCTCCAACATGGACGTCGGCTTCAACAGTGGGGTTGCCGCGCGAATCGAGGACCTGCCGCGCGTGAACACGCGTAATTTTCGTGGACATGGTCGCTGTTTCTCCTGGGTAGATGCGAATCGACGATTCTACAGAAAATTGCGGGGAAGACACAGGGCGGGCCAGAAAGGAGCAGCGAATGAGAGGCAGAACAGCGCTAGGCAGCTCCGATCCGCTGGTCGCACGGAGCGGTGTCGCTCCGCTTAAGCGGTTTCGGGTTCTTCGATGAGGGACTCCTGGCGCACGACGACCACGATGCCGGAATCGGTGACGTGGAAGCGGCGGCGGTCCGCTTCGGCGTCATAGCCGATCTCGGTTCGCTCCGGCAGGCTCACATGGCGATCGATGATCGCACGGCGTATGCGTGAGTGGCGCCCGATATTCACGTGGTTATAGATGATGGAATCGAAGACTTCGCAGTAGCTGTTGACCCGGACATTATTGCCGATTACGGATTTCTGAACGCGGCCGCCGGAGATGACCGAGCCGCCGGCAACGATGGAATCGAGCGCCACGCCCATGCGCTCGGGATCGGCGAAAACGAATTTCGCGGGTGGATACTGGTGCTGCCAGGTGCGCAACGGCCAGGAAGTGTCGTAAAGGTTGAACACCGGCGACACGCTGGTCAGATCCATGTTCGCCTCGTAGTAGGCGTCGAGCGTCCCAACGTCGCGCCAGTAGAGTGCGTCTTTGGCGTTCTCATCGACAAAGTTATAAGCAAACACGCGGTGTTTGGAAATAATCCGCGGCAGAATATCCTTGCCGAAGTCATGGTTGGACTTGGGATCCTCGGAATCCGCGAGCAGGATGGGGATCAGCAGTTGCGTATTGAAGATGTAGATTCCCATCGAAGCGTTGCAATGCCCCGCATGGTGCGGCGATTCTTTTGGAACCGCAATCCTTGTCGGTTTCAATCACGCCAAACTGCTTGGCGGCCTGCGGAGCTGGAATTTCAATGGTCGCAACTGTGACGTCCGCACCGGAGTCGCAGTGCTGCTTCAGCATCCGGCTGTAATTCATCTTGTAGATATGGTCGCCTGAGAGAATGAAAACGAATTTGGAACGCTCGCTGCCAATGGAGTAGATGTTCTGGTACACCGCGTCGGCGGTGCCCTGATACCACTGCTGCGAAACGCGCATCTGCGGCGGCAGAACCTCGAAGTAATCCCCCAGCCCGGCCAGCGGCGACCAGCCGGCGCGGATGTGCCGGTTCAGGCTGAGGGCTTTGTACTGCGTGAGCACGAAGA
The DNA here is from genome assembly GCA_003224075.1 of Acidobacteriota bacterium. Taxonomy (GTDB): domain Bacteria; phylum Acidobacteriota; class Terriglobia; order Acidiferrales; family UBA7541; genus Acidiferrum. The sequence goes on along the minus strand of QHYF01000037.1, from coordinate 8,281 downwards.
CGCGCCGCAGGTCCGAATTGATGCAGTTGGATAGCGTGATGTCAATGATTCGGTAGAGTGCCCCGAACGGAACGGCCGGCTTGGCGCGGTCGCGAGTGAGTGGCCAGAGGCGTTCGCCCTGGCCTCCCGCAAGGAGTACGCCGATGGCATCCCGCATAGCGGACATTGGCAGCCCCCCGAGCGCGGATGAAGAAGCGGCTCATTCTAACAGCAGAAGCAAGGAAAAAGACAAGCGCGGCAACTGGTGAACTCTGACCGGCGAAAAGAAGCCTCGAAGGAGTCGCCGAGTCCCGTTCCCCGGAACGGCATGTAGATTACCCATGCGTTAGCCGCTATACGGATGGTACTGGAGTGGGTTCAGTACTGCTGTTCCTCGCCCCCAGGTGCAAAGATTTCTTGACTTGGATGGAGGAAATTGATTAGAAGATGCCAGCTACCTTTCTAGGTGTGACCGCGCAACGGACAATACGTGCGATAATTGAGAACAGGGGCGGTGCCCGCAGAAGTACCCAGCCGGTCGCAGCTTGGCCGGCGAGAGGCTCCGCATGAAACCAATCCGAACCGGATTGGGGGTGAATTAAGACCGTGGCTGAAGTCATCATCCAGGAGAGTGAATCTCTGGAAAATGCTCTGCGCCGTTTCAAGCGCAAAGTGCAACAGGAAGACATCGTCAAGGAAATCAAGAAGCACAGCTTCTACATGAAACCCGGCGAGAAGCGCCGGGCGAAAGAAGCGCTTTCGCGGAAGCGACTGCGCAAGAAGCAGCGGCGGGAAGCGGACTAATTTCGGGGGCGGTCCCGACCCGGTCGGGATCGCCCTTCCGTTTTCCTCGCGGCTCGGCGCCGCACTTCCGAGAATCAGGCCCCCGTAAGGCAGTGAACGTTTGGGTTGTTGTTTCAGCTTCGTGCCCGCAGGCCCAAGGGATCCGCGCCCGGCGTCCCCGGATACTGGTCTCCGCAAGCATCTAGGCCCTCAGGTGCAAAGTCTGCCCACTCTCCTGCCCGACACGGGACCAGGGAGAGCGGCTCATGGAATACCACGACAAGGTGCTGAAGTGTGCGGAGTGTGGTGCTGAGTTCGTATTTACCGCCGGCGAACAGATGTTTTTTGCCGACAAAGGCTTCAAAAACGAACCCAAGCGCTGCAAAGCTTGCAAGGCAAAACGGGCCGAGGGCGGCGGTGGCGGTCACACCTCACCCATGCGCTCGGAAACGAAGACAAACTGTTCGCAGTGCGGGAAGGAAACTACTGTTCCCTTTCGTCCCACACAAGGGCGCCCGGTCTTCTGCCGGGAATGCTTCCAGCAGCGCAGGGCGATGGGCGCAGCATAAAGCGGAGCTGGAAGCAACAGGCGGAACATTCAGAAGAATAGCTCGAACGACGGAAGACCTCGCGTGGGATGGATAGGAATATCTGTCCCACTTTTTTTCTAACCAGCAGGTCACAAATGCACGCAAACCTCCGCCGGACATACCGGCGCGTGCAATTCTGCGCCACAGCGGAGTATGATACTGGCTCTCGAAGTCCGCAGAAAAACCAGCGATCCGGAGGGCCACTTCAATGGCTCACCGCTTCACCATCGGCGTCGAAGAGGAATTTCAGATCATTGATCCCGCAACGTGCGAGCTGCGTTCGCACGTCAGCCAGCTCGTTTCCGCGGCTTCTCCGGACATTGCCGAGCAGGTCAAGCACGAGCTGCACCAGTCCATCGTCGAAACCGGCACGCGCATCTGCGATAACGTGAGTGAGCTGCGCATCGAAATGCATCGCACGCGCGGTGAACTTGTCGCTGCTGCCGAACGCGCCGGGCTCCAGGTCGCCGCCGCGGGCACCCACCCGTTTTCTAGCTGGATTGACCAGGTTATTTCTCCCGGCGAGCGCTATCAGCACATCATCGAAGAGATGGGGCAGCTCGCGCGATCCCTGCTCATCTTCGGCATGCACGTCCACGTCGCCATGCCCGACAAGCAAACTACCATCGACTTGATGAACGGCGTGCGCTACTTCCTCCCGCATCTCCTGGCGCTCTCCACCAGCTCGCCTTTCTGGATGGGCAGAAATACCGGGCTCAAGTCGTTTCGCACGACGGTGTTCCGCCGCTTTCCGCGCACCGGTGTGCCCGAACAATTCGAATCCTGGAGCGCCTACGAAAATTTTGTAAATCTTCTCGTCAAGTTGAACTGCATCGACAACGGCAAAAAGATTTGGTGGGACGTGCGCCCGCACCCCACCTTCGGCACTCTCGAATTCCGCATGTTCGATGTCTCCACTAAAGTGGAAGAGGCGGTGGCCATCGCCGCGCTCACCCAGGCGATCATTGTGAAGCTCCACCGCTTGTACCAGGGCAACGTCGGTTGGCGCCTCTACCGGCGCGCACTCGTCGAAGAAAACAAGTGGCGCGCGGCGCGTTACGGCATCGATGGAAAACTCATCGACTTTGGCAAGGAAGCGGAAGTGCCCATGCGCCAGCTCATTCCCGAATTGCTCGAATTAGTGGACGACGTCGTCGACGACCTGGGCAGCCGGAGCGCCGTCCAGTATGTACACACGATCTTGAACGAAGGCACAAGCGCGGACCGCCAGTTGCGCGTCTTCCAGGAGACCGGCGACTTGAAGTCCGTCGTGCGCCACCTGGTCGCCGAAACCCGCGCCGGAGTGACCGAGCCTCGGACCTCTTCGGCGCACGCCGTGAACTGAAGCGCTTGCGAGCGAGGCCGCCCCACTGGCCCCTGACAGGAGCACGAATATGAAAAAGGTCGGTCTTCTCTGCGGCCGGGAGTACAGCTTTCCGCCCGCGTTTATCGTGCGCGTGAACGAACTTGGCAAGAAGGATGGCGTCGCGGCGGAGTTCGTAAAGCTGGGCGGAACGCGCATGGGCGAACCGGCCGAGTACAGTGTCATCGTCGACCGCATCTCCCATGAAGTTGAGTTTTACCGTGGCCACCTGAAGCACGCCGTTCTTCAGGGAACCTACGTCATCAATAACCCCTTCTGGTGGACGGCCGACGACAAATTTTTCAACTACGCTGTGGCCTCCAAGTTGGGGATCGCCGTCCCCAAAACGGTGCTCCTCCCGCAGAAGGGTTATCCGAGCGACGTGGACATCACCAGCGAATCGCTCCACAACTTACAATACCCGATGGACTGGGACGGATTGCTGGATTATGTCGGACGGCCTGCCATTTTGAAGCCCTTTTCCGGCGGCGGCTGGAAATACGTCTACAAGGTCAATAATAAACAGGAACTCCTCGCCGCTTATGACAAGACTTCGCCCTACTGCATGACCCTTCAGCAGTTCATTGACTTCACTCAGTACGTGCGCTGCTTTACGTTCGGCAAGAACGACATTCTCCCCGTGCACTATGACCCAAAGGAACGCCGCTATCTCGTCGATCACGCTTACTTGACGGCGGAACTGGGCGCGCGCGTCGTCAAAGACGCGCAGACCATCAACCAGGCCCTGGGTTACGAAATGAATACCATCGAGTTCGCCGTCAAAGATGGCGTGCCTTACGCCATTGACTTCCTGAATCCCGCACCCGATTTCGAACGGGACCGCATCACGGAATTCTATTTCGAGCACGTGGTGGAAAAAATGGCGCGGCTGGTGATTGACCGCGCCCTGAATGGCAAGGCTTCGGCTCCCTGGCCGCGCTGGGAAGAAATGCTGGGCATCGGTGGTGCCGCCGGATTCACCGGGGCGCCAAAAAGCGCAGTCGCCGTGCAGGCCTCCGCGGCCCGCCCAGCGGCGGGATCAGCAGGGGCCAAACCCATATGACCACCGCTCCGACACCGTCGCTACCTGATCCGTCTTCGTCGGAGGAGTGGGACGAAATTCTGAAAGCCATTCTTCTCCGCGTGCCCGCTCTCCCGGAGGAATTATTCAAGCGCCTGCGCAAGGCCAATCTCACGTTTGGTGACCGCGTCCATTGTCCATTCCTGCGCCCCTTCTTTCTCTCCCCGGAAGACGAACAGCGCGTGCGAACCGTCGCGGAGACGATCGCCGAACTAGGCGAACGCGTGGCAACTGCAGCCCTCGAAGACAAACATCTTCTTGCCCAATTACACCTGCGGCCGGAAGAAGAGCGCCTGGCTCGCATTCACACCGGTTATGGTCCGGCGAGTACCGCCTCACGTCTCGATGCCTTCTTGCTTCCGGACTCTCTGAAGTTTGCTGAATACAACGGCGAATCACCCGCCGGCGCCGGCTACGCGGAAACCCTTGCTGAGATATTCCGCGAACTTCCGGTGACGGGACAATTTGCCAGGAAATATGAAATCCACAGCTATCCGCTCAGCGCCAAGCTTCTCGATGCGCTGGTGACTACCTATATGGACTGGGGCGGGTCCTCCACGCAGCCCCAGATCGCCATTGTGGATTGGAAAGAGGTCCCCACCTGGAGCGAATTCGAAATCCTCAAGGATCGCTTCGAGAGAATGGGCGTCCCCACGCTCATCGCCGATCCGCGCGAGCTCCAGTGGGACGGCAAATCCCTCGTCGCCAAGGACAAGAAAATCGACCTCGTCTACCGCCGCGTGCTTATCAACGACATCATCGCCAGGCCTGCCGAATGTTCGGCGCTGGTCAAAGCTTATTCCGCGAACGCCGTCTGCGTCGCCAACAATTTCCGCTGCAAAATCCCTCATGTGAAAGCCTTTTTCGCGGTGTTGACGGACGCGCAGAACGGCGCGCTCTTTTCGCACGACGAACGCGAATTGATTCGGAAACACATCCCTTGGACGCGTGTCGTCGCGGACGTCAAGACCGACCATTACGATCAGCCCGTCGAGTTGCTCGCCTTCATCCGCCGGGAGCGCGAAAACCTGGTACTCAAACCGAGCGACGAGTATGGCGGCTCCGGGGTCACCCTCGGCTGGGAAACCGGCGAAGCCGCTTGGGATGAGGCCATCGAACGCGCCCTCACTGCCACAAGTGGCGTCTGGATCGCCCAGGAACGCATCCCCATCCGCCGCGAACTGTTTCCTTACATCGCGGACGTCGGGAAGGTCGATTTCCGCGACATGCTCGTCGATTTCGCACCGTATTTGTTCCGCGGCAAACTCTGCGGCTTCCTCACCCGCCTCAGCGCCACTGGCCTTGCCAATGTCACCAGCGGCGGCGGCCAGGTCCCGGCGTTTCGCGTCTCTCCTCGAATTTCAACCTCAGGATCCTGAGGGAGCATCGCCGCTTCTTTTCGATTCGTGCTTGTCTGCCCATCCCGGCACTGCTGGAACCGGCCCTTCGGCCAGTTGAAAAAAAGTAATTCGGCAGGAAGCCACCGCTAGAATATCTGGACGATTCAAGTAGAATTATTCGTATGAGCTTTGGATCTCCTCAACCGGAACTGATGCCGGGCGCGCGCAACGCCGTGGAAACATGCCTTGCTGTGCGTCCAGGCGAGCATGTGGCCCTGATTGCCGACGAAGCCAGCCGCACGGTGGCGGCGAGCCTCGCTGCCGCGCTCGATGAACGCCGGGCTTTGTTGACGGGATTGTTGCTGGAAGATTTTGGACCGCGTCCGATGCGCGCCGCGCCCGCGGAAGTCCTGAGCGCATTGGAAACGGCGGACGTTGGCGTAATGTGCGTAACGCCGCAACCCGGCGAACTGGGCGCGCGCATGGCCATCGTAAGAGTGGTTGAACGCCGTCAGATACGCTATGCCCACATGGTCGGCGTAACGCCCCAAATCATGCAACAGGGCATGTGCGCCGATTACCGTATGGTGGACCGCCTCAGCGACAAGCTGCGGCAACGCATGCTGCGTGCCGAAACTCTGACCGTGAAAACGGAAGCGGGGACAAAGATTGCCGCGCGTTTCGACCGCCGCCTCGATTGGGTGAAGACCAGCGGTCTGATCAGCCCGCGCTACTGGTCGAACCTCCCCGCCGGCGAAGTCTTCACCACCCCCGCGACGGTCGATGGCACGTTTGTCTGCGATGCCTCAGCCGGCGACCACTTCAATGGCAAGTATGGGGACCTGCAACCGACGCCTCTAGTGCTGGAAATCCAGGGCGGCCGCTTGGTCCGCGCGGGATGCGAGCGAGAAGACTTGGAAGAGGAGTTCTGGGAATACTGCCATACCGACGAAAACAGTGACCGCGTCGGTGAACTCGCCTTCGGCACGAATCTGGGTCTATCCGAGATGATCGGCATCCTGCTTCAGGACGAGAAGTTTCCCGGAGTCCACATCGCCTTTGGCGATCCCTACGGCAGCCAGACCCACGCCGAGTGGAAATCCAGAACGCACGTCGACGTCCTCGCCCGCAACTGCGACGTCTGGATTGACAGCGACCAGGTCATCGAAAAGGGCCGCTACTACCTCGCTCACCTCGGCCTCGCCTGACTCCCCTGCTGTCAAATAATCACTTGACAATAGGTACCAATGTGTTAGAATAGTTTTGTTTACGCCAGCGCCATTGTTCTGCGCTTGCCACCCATGGCCTCCCGCCGCCCGATCCTTCTAAACCACTCAGAATCCCTCCGCCCACCCCAGTTACTTTTTTGTAAACAGGCCGCGCCTCGAACCTATTCAGAATCAACACTTGCAAAAGCGTATCAAAACAAAGAACTTGGTCTCCCTTTAGAATCAACGCTGAACACTTACAAAAAACACAGGAGGGGGAGGTTCCATCTGTTATCAATCGCTAACCATTCCCTTTGTTTTCTTACACTTACGAAATGCAAATTTATTAACTCCTTTGTTTTGATATCCATACAAAATGCCGGGGGAATACCCTCTCCCGGAAGTCCACTTTCAGAAAAGCTGGGACACATACTCTCTCATCTGGTGCTTCCAGTACGGCCAGTCGTGGCCGCCCTGGGGACCCCAGTTGTCGAGCGAATGGCGTATGCCCTTGCTGGAAAGAACTTCGGAGAGGCGGTACGTGGGGCCGCTGTTCTCCCACGGACCCGTGCCGGTGGTGATGTGGATATCGCACGTGGCAATTTGCTCGTAAAACCACGGATCGCTCATATTCGAGAGGTAATCGACCGGATTGTTGAAATAAAAATTGTCGTCGAACATTCCGTCCATGAAATTTCGCAAGTCGTACACGCCGGACATGGCGAAACACCGCTTGATCACGTCGGGATGCTTGAAGAGCGAGTTAGCCGCATGATACGCCCCGAACGATGCGCCCATCGTGGAGATGGCGATTCCCTGCGTCTGGCAGTTGTTCCAGATGAAGGGAACCACCTCCTCGTGCAGATAGGAGTCGAACATCGCCTGCACGTAGCTGCGGTGGAACGGGTGCGTGCTCTTGTTATAGAAACTTTCACCATTAATGGAATTCGCGGTAAAGAATTTGATTCTTCCTGCGTCAATGAAATCCGCGAGCGCACCGACCATGCTCTGGCCTTCGAGCTCCAATTCATCCCCCGCGCTGGTCGGAAACCCCAGCAGTGGCGGGCCCCAGTGGCCGTAAACAACCACGCCAAGCTCAATGCCCAGCCGCGGCGAATGCCAGCGGTGATATTCGCGTTTCATCCTTTGTCCTCTTGCTTCCTGCGGGGGGAGAGAAAGTATGCCAGCGATATCCAAGCCGGGCAACGAATTTGAGCCGTGCAGGAAAGCGATTGCGCGTAATAAAATGAAGTGCGCTGAAACTCGGAGAGGAGCCACAAATTCATGGCCACACCTACAACTACAACCACGAGCCGGCCGAACCCGGAACACATTTTTAATACCCTGACCGCTTATCAACAGAGCGCCGCGCTCCAAGCGGGAATCGAATTGGATATTTTCACGGCGATTGCGGACGGCGCGAACACGCCCGCTTCTCTGGCGGCGAAAATCCGTGCGGCAGAACGCGGCGTGCGAATTTTGTGCGATTACCTTGCGATCCTAGGATTTCTAACGAAAGAGGAAGGGCGCTATGCACTGACGCAGGAATCCGCGATTTTCCTGAACCGCCATTCGCCGGCATGCGTCGCATCGATGGCCGATTTTCTTTTAAGCGCATCGGGCAGGAAAAATTTTGAAACGCTGGCTGAGGCGGTGCGAAAAGGCGGCACCGCTGTGGCGCAGGGCGACAATACAAAACCGAATGATGAGCTGTGGGTCGCATTTGCCAGGTGCATGGCGCCGTTGACCACGGGGTCGGCAGGGTTCGTCGCGGAACTTGCGGGGGCCGCCGAGGGCAAACCGTGCAGCGTGCTGGACATTGCGGCGGGGCACGGAATGTTTGGAATTACGATTGCCAAGGAGAACCCCAACGCTGAAATCGTCGCGCTCGATTGGACGCCAGTCCTGCAAGTGGCCAGAGAGAATGCCGAGGCTGC
>QHYF01000036.1 GCA_003224075.1 Acidobacteriota bacterium | reverse complement strand
GTCCAGTTGGAGCCGATCGCGCCATTGGCGCGCGTGGCGTTGTCGTAAGCGGAGTTCAAGTAGCTGGTGACGGGGACGATGCCGGTATTGTCCGGCAAGGTCTGCGTGCGGCTGGCGGTCCATGTGCCGGCGAGAGTGTCCACGAAACCGCTGTTGGTCAGTTGCAACTGCGGTGTCTGTATGCCGCTGCCGGTCATGGAAGATGATGCGGCGAAGCTGGCAAGCGGGGCGCTGGCCGTGAAATGAAAGCCCGCTACGCCGTTGTCCAGGAAACTGGTTCCTGGAAGCTTGTAGACTTGAAAATCGGACGGTGTTGCGCAGAGATTGGTGCCGTTGTTCGTGCCGCGGCAAATGGTTGTAGCGACCTGGCCGGGAAGCAAGGTCCAGTTAAGCTGCACGCCCTGGCTGCCGTTCACGGTGATGGCCGCCGAAGGCAGCGACTGCAATGTTCCGTTGCCGTTCACGTCGTACGCGATGAAGTTGTAAAAATAGGTTCCGGCCGGTGGCCCCGACGCGCCGCTAATCGCCACCGTGGGCGCATTCGGAACGGCTTGCATGAGGTAGGCGATGCCGGTGCTTGCATTGTTCACGGAAACCTGCTGATTGCCGAATCCTCCGACATCCGGGTTGACGGCCTGTGGCGCGCCTCCGCCGCACGGGCCCGTCTGCGAGGTAGATACACTGGTAACGCGCGTGAGGTCCGCACCCATGGCAAACAAGGGACCTCCGCCATTGGCGCAGCTCGCTCCGAAGATACGAACGCCGGAGAAGGTGGAGTTGTTGACCACGCCCGCGAAGTCCACCAGGGGCATCGCGCCGCCCCCGGCGGAATCGGCGAAAGAGGAATACTCGAGATCAAGAGCACTGCCGCCGCCATTGATGTTGGGGAGATTGAAGCGAAACAGCGGCGTAATGGAATTTTCCAGCAGGCAATGCACACATTTAATGGAGTTCGCCCCCGTTCCGAGTTGCTGGCCTTGGCTGTCGAACAGGACTCCTCCACCGGAGAAAACGGCATAGCGGAACTCAATATCGCTGACCAGAGACTGCGGACTGCCCGTGCCGCCGTTGCCGATACCGAATGAAATGGTTTGAATGAAAGGCTCGGGAACGCCCCATTGAGCGTTTGCGGCTCCATTGGAGAAGAAGACCGTGTCGTAGAGGTAGAAGAATTGGCCCCCCGGACGCATCGGGAAGCAGCCGTTCGGCGTGCTGCAAGCCACAGAAACATTGCGGAACGTCACGTTAGTGCCTTCCGACCATGTGCCGTCCTGATAGTAGCCGCCTTGATACGAGCGGGCGACCTGCAGGCTCAGATTCTCAAACGTGGAGTTCACCGCATCGCCGCCGGTCTGATAGATCAATGGATAAGCGTTGCCCAAAATCTGCGCCTGGTATTTCGCCGCGAAGCCGACTGGCAAACCTCCGGCGCCTTGCGGAGCGCCTTCCCAATCGATTTGCCGCTTGGGGATGATGGGCGCCAGCGCGCTGATACGGCCCGCTTGCAGGATTTTGATGCTTTGCGGGCAGGCAGGGCGCATATCGAGATTGGTGGTGACGGGGTAGACCGCGCCAAAAGTGTCCGGCCAATAAATCGTTCCGCCGACGCCGCTGGACCCGCCCATCGCGGCGCAGATGGCCAGCACCACGGGAGTGTTGTCGTGCAGGACGGTCGCTGCGCTGACGGTGCTCGACGCGGCGGCACTGAGAGTGAGCGTGGTCGTTCCGCCGCCGGAATTGACCTTCGCCGAGAGCCATTCGTTTGTCGGTGATGCCGGCGGCGTTCCCTGCGGGACATAACCGGGAGCGTTCGGCAGGCCACCGGCGAGGCCGTAGTCAATGAACGCGCCGTCCACGCCGTCCGAATGTCCGATGAGCGTGTAGTTCGTGCATCCCGTGCCGGAACAGCGGTAAATCCAATGCCCGATGATGGACGCGAATCGCTGATTCCAGCGGATGATATTTTTGGCGACGACTTTGGCGGTGCCTCCGAGGCTGCAGGAAGAGGTCTTGGCGGGAGCGCCGTACTGAAAGAAAGTAAAGGTGGTGGAGCTTGGCGTGGTGTTGATGATGGCCTGACCCTCGAAACTTTGGTCGCCGGTGGAGCCCGCGACAATGAGCACCGGGACTCCGATCTGGAAATTGTGCGCCGCGGTGGTGGTGATGGTCGTCAATCCGGCAGCGGTGCGAGAGCAGCCGTTCGCGGCGATGGTCACGCTGTTCGCGCCAAGCGTGGAGGCGCCCGTGGAAATCGTGATGGGCGCCGAAGCCGCCGAGAGCCCTCCGAACATATCCTCGGCGACAATCTTGTATTGCCACGTCGTCGTGCCGTTCAGGACGCCTTGTACGCTGGTGATGAAGGGAGTGGCCGCCACGACGGTCGTGCTGCTGCCGATGGTGCAGGGATTGCAGTTGGCGTGGGTGACGTTGATGGTGAACGAGAAGGCATTTGCATTGCCCGTGTTGGTGGTGAACGTGCCGTTGAAGGCCGTGTCGGTTGAGCCGGCAATGATAACGCTCTGACCAAACCCCGCCGCCCACTCGTTGACGTTCACGGTGGCCACGTTGCTTGCGACGCTCATGGAGGAAACCGGAACCGCCGCTCCGGGCGTGTAAATCGTCGCCGTTGGTCCCGCGCCGTAGACCGTGACGTACTGGCCGTTCGCCACGTCGAACGCGCTTGGCGTGGTCAATGTCGTTTGCCCGGAAGTGATGCTTCCGGTTGTCGTGGGCGCAGTCGGATAGCTGCCCTGGTAGCTCCCGAAGCGCGTCACGTCGTAGTAGGGATCTGGCCCCTTGACGTGCATGCCGCTGTCGAAGTTCTGGTTTGCGGTGAACGTGTTTACGGCGTTGGTTTGCGCGCCGCTGGCGGCGGCGATGGGGCCGATCTCCGTGCCCGTGTCATCCTTGTAGTAGAGCCGCTTGTCGGCGGTCTTCGTGTAGACATTCACGGTGCCTGCGCCGGCCGCACCCGGAGGCGTCGCTTGGTTGGTCATGGAGAGCGTGCCGCTGGCCAGGTTGCCGACAACCGTGGTGCTGCCGTTGACGGTGAGGTTGCCGCTGAGGTTCAGCGAAAACGCGCTGATGCCGCCGGAAAATGTGGGCGAGGCGGGATCGTTCGGCAAAATGACGTTGGGGATTTGCTTGGTGGTGATGCTGGGGCCGGAAATTTCGATTTCGTATTTTCCGGGCGCAGCGTAGAAAAAATAGTTGCCGAGGCCGTCGGTGGCGGTGGGATTCGCGAGAGCCTGGGTGAGCGCGGCGTCGGAATAAATCAGCGCCAGCGGCGTGCAGGGCTGGCCGCTCGCGGGCATGGTGCAAACGCGAACCGTGGCGCCGGCGAGTGGGATTCCCCGCGAATTAAATACAATGTCGTCTTTGCGCGAGCCTTGCGCGTGCGCCGGTCCGATCGCACCGGGCCACACATGCAGCGCCGGCGCCGCGAGTGCCCAGAGAAACGACATCGTTTTAGCGCGCTTGAAGCGCGACGCGATTTTCGATCGTATCATTACAATCCTTCCGAGTATTAGGGCAGAAGTGGGCCTATTTGGCGTCCGTTAAGGCGTGCTATCCTCTCGCCTTTATGACGAACAGTACGAGCCTAAAGATTGTTGTTGTTCTGACGGAGAAGGACTTCTACAAAGCCAACGTGTCGATCGTTCACAAAAAGCGCGCGATACTACGCCGTCTCTTTTCAATACTGATCTTTGTCGTTTCGGTCGCCGTCCTCTTTTATTTCGCTAAGGCGAGTTCAGATCCGGCTTACCCCTGGCAAAGGGCTGCGGTGCTAGGAACATGCTTAGGCCTCGTCCTTGAGCTTTTCCTTTCGCTGTTGCAGTGGGCATTCATTCATGGCTTCGCGTACTACGGGGCAAGGAGCCTCGTGCGCTCCAAGCCGACCGCCTTGGAGCCGATTACTTACGAGTTTTCACCAACGGGGGCCTCTTACGCTGGCCCCACAAGTTCTGGGCATGTAGAGTGGCGGACTTACATCAAGATTCGGGAAACGTCAGAACAGTTTCTGTTATATGTGCAGAAGCGCTTCGCGAATGTCCTTCCCAAGAAAGCATTCCAATCGAGCAGCTTGCGGGCGGTGATGGTGATTTGGACGACGTCGGTGGTGACGCTGGCGGGATACGCGCCCGCGGCGATTTCCGCGCCGCCGCCGCTGAAGGCTTTCAGCTTCCAGTTGTTCAACGCGGATCCGGCGATCGGCACGTAATAACCGGCGTTGCCGTTTTGGCTGTCGGCGAAGACCTGGATAATCTGCGTGCTCGGCAACTTGTCGGCGACTTGCGTGAAATCGAGCGTGTCGCCGCCGGCCGTGTAATTCCCCGAAAAGGCCAGCGTGCCGATGGCATAAAACAAATTGCTGCCGGAACCGTCCATGTTGCTCGGCAAAAGCGAAATCGTTATTGGCATGAGTCACTCCAGCGAAGTTTGATTTCAATTGACTGAGGTAAAGGAAGTAAATGAAATAAATGAGGTAAAGGATTCTCCCTCACATGTGGCCTACCTAACTGCGCGATCACGCTGTCCTCTACTTCCTTAACTTCCTTAACCTCATTTACTTCATCAGAACGGGGTGTAGCCGCTGCGGGCGGAAAAGGGGCGGCGGCGCCGCGCGGATTGCTGCTCGCGGCGCACGGCCGCGGCAACCAGGTCCTCGATTGCGTCGGAAGCGGCGTCGTCCCACTTTTCCGCAAGCGGGCTCCCGCGCGCCCACGCCGCGAGCGCCGCGGTTGCATAGGCAAGCGCTTCCTGAGAATTGCGGATCAGAACCGGCGAGGTCGCGTCGGTGAAATCGGGATAGGCCTTCAAATAACGCAGGCGAATTTGCGTGTCCTGCGTCGCGCCGAGAAAATAAATCCCGTCGGCGCGCCATTCCCAAACGCTCAACGTCAGGTCCTGCGCGCGCGACGGCAGCCCGCCGTGGCGCGTCAGGTCCACCATCTCGAGAAAATCCTGCGCCGAGCCGTTGGGGCGCTCCCAGATTTTCAGCGGCACGAGCAGATCGGTCGGAAGCTGGTTCGGCGGCGCAGTCGCGTCGGTGATTGCGACTTGCAACGAAGTGTCCGTTTGCGCGATCGCGGTAACTACCAGGAGGACATCATCCTGGATAAACCCGCCGCCGCCCGCGTTGCCGAGCGCGCGCTGCAGCTTGCGGTACGCCGAATTGGCGTAGGGCAGCAACACTGCGTCGGTGAACAGGTTTCCCTGCGAGTCATTCAAGAGCGAGCGCACCAGCGAAGTGATTTGTCCCGCGGTGTTGTACGCGGATGAACCGACAACTGGCATTTTGTGTCCTTAAGGTTGCTGATTTTGAAGGTCGGTCGCGGCTTTACAAAACCGTTTTCAGTCGTCAGTCTTCGGTATTCAGTCAGAAGAGAGAGGATAAGAGTAGCTAAGCGTGGCCGGTGTCTTGGGCTGCGCTTGTTCAGTTCCTTTAACTGAAAACTGATCACTCTTCCGGCAGAGGCGACTTCTGTAAGTAAGCGGCGACGCCGATCACGGCGTTGATGAGCGCGGCGGCGGCGGCGATGCGCAGCGTCGCGCCGATTCCCGACTGCAAATTGAAATGTTGTGGATCGATGCCCACGGCCGCAAACCCGGTGAGCACGCCGCCGGCCGCGCCGCTAATCGCTGCGGCGAGCAGGCCTTTCAGCCAGATTTCGATTCGCGTCATGTGCATTGTTGTAGCTCACCCCTTCAGGGGTGAGGCTTTTCCGATCCCAAGCCCGGGCCGTCCTGCGCATTGCCGAAGGAACACCCTCAGGCCTGAAGGCCTGAGCTACAGTTCTACTGGGGAAGAAAGACTGCCAGCAGGGATGCTGGCGCTACTTCCCTTCGCGTCATGAGCATTGTTGTAGCTCACCCCTTCAGGGGTGAGGCTTTTCCGATCCCAAGCCCGGGCCGTCCTGCGCATTGCCGAAGGAACACCCTCAGGCCTGAAGGCCTGAGCTACAGCACGGTAACAAAGGGCTGCTTGTGGAACACGGGGACGGCGTCGTCCAGAACGTCGAAGGCCCAGTTTTCGTAGCCGCGCTCTTCCCTGCTCTCGCGGTCGTAGAGCGACCGCCTCGACGAGGACCGCGAATGCGCGCGTGAGAATTCAATCGCGCGCGCGATACGCTCTGCGACCGCCGGCGTGAGCTGCACAAATTCGCCGCGCGGGCCTTCGAGGGTGAAGCAATGCTCGTATTCGCCACGCGATGGGTACGGTCCAAGCGCGGGGATGCTGATGCCGTTTTCGCGCTCGATTGTCTGCGCGTACCACGCGCGCGGCGAGCCGTACGTTTCCGGCGGCAACCAGCGCTCGATATGCCAGCGGTTGACGGCCGGATACTTCGGCTCCTGGCGCAGCTCGATGACTTCGCGGAGCAGCGATCCTGTTGCGGGATCGCGCTCCTCGAATTTTCCGCCGATCCACGCCAGGCGATTCCAGCCCCAAATCGCTCGATAATTCGCCTCGCCGAATCGGTTGATACCGCCGGCGCGTTCGAGACGTTGCGCGACCGTTTCCGGCGTTTCATGCGTCTCGCGTACGACCTGAATCATGTTATATATCGCGAGTGGCCAAGAAAAGGGAAACACCCCAACAGAGATGGGCGAAAAAGAATCGTGACAAATTGGCCGCAGCCTGCCGGCGATGGCGGAAGCGCCACCCCGAGCGACAGAAAGCCGCCACATATCGCTGGCGCCGCAAAAACCTTGCCAAATGGAACGCCTACCAGCGAAGCTGGCGGAGGAGAAATCCCAAGCTTGTGCAGGCGACAACGCGGCGGCGTTGGCGAAAAATCAAGTCTGATCCGCAGCGACATGCACAACATCTCGCAGCCGCCCGAAGTTGGGCTGCGAAACATCCCGAGGCGCTCAAGCGAAAGGCACGACGATATCGCAGGGAAAACAGCGAAAGAGTCCGTGCCTACCATCTGCGCTGGATGAAGCGTTGGTACCGCACTCACCTTCTGGAAGCACGCAGAAGATCGAGGCTGCGCCGAAAGAAGAACCTGGAGAGGTGGCGCAGGTATGACAGGTGGCTCTACCGAACGAAGCTGAAAACCGATCCCAAATGGGTGGCCAAGAGACGTGCTCGCGGACGGTTATGGGCAAAGCGGAACCCTCTAAAACAACGTCACAGGGTTGCTGTGTATCGGGCGCGAAGAATGGGCGCAAGAGGCTCTCATACATTGGAGCAATGGATGAGCGTCGTCCGTCTTCATTCCTGGAGATGCTTCTACTGCAACAAGAAACTCAATCGCAAGACACTCACTAAAGATCATCGCAACCCGCTCTCGAAAGGCGGAAGCGATTTCGCTCGCAATCTTGTTCCTGCTTGCAAGGCATGCAACTCAGGCAAGGCGGGGCGCCGACGGTATAGAAGGCGAAGAGAATAGTAAGTGAGAAACTGTTCTCTCCGCCTGCGACCTATCGCTAGATATCAATAACCCTGGGGCCTGGCCAGTGTGTCAATAAAAGCGCCAGTTCGCGGACTATCCAAGAAAACTTGCATGGCCAAATCAAAATAGAAGATATACGACGCCGCGAGGCCGCCGCTGGCGCCGTAAATGGGGAAGACCGTGTTGCCGTTGACTTCGTAGAAGTCAATGTCCTTGAGCACGGCGCGGCCCCAGTGCGAGAGGTCGAGAAAATCCACGCGGGTCTGGTCGGCGTTGACGCTGGACTTGATGGGGATGCCGCTCATCGTTTTGCGGCCGCTGAAGAGCAGGTCGAGATCGTTGCCGTTGCTGCCGCCGCCTTCCTTGATGATTTGCGAAACGGTGATGCCGAGATTTTCCCAGGCGTGCTCCTGCTCGACGGCCATGTAAGCGATGAGCTTGCTCAGATGATTGATGCCCAGCGCTTTGCGGACTTTGTTGATGGCGAGGCGCACGTTGGACGGGGTGAGCGCGGCGTTGCCGGCGTTGACGCGCGGCGTGGCGAGCTGCACCGGATACGTGGCGCGGTTGAGGTTGAGCCAGGTGCCGGTGATCGCGTTGTTCTGGTGATACTTGATGCCGAAGAGCGAGACCGGCTGCGCGCCACTGAGGCCATCGTGCACGAGCACGTCGCCGTTCGTGAGGCCTGCGGGATTCACGTCGACGGTGATCGTCTGCGTCGGGCTGATGGGATCCGCGGCCGTCACGTTGGCGGTGCCGCGATTGGTGGTGAGCGTCGAGTCGTAAACCTGAATCGTCTGGCCCACGTAAACGAGCGCGGCGCCGGGAGGCGTGGCCATCGTCCAGGTGGTGCTGGCGAACGAGCTGATGGTGCCGAGCACGCCGTTGCCGGCGGTTTGCATGAGCTTGTCGAGGAACGCGCGGAACTGTTTCATGCCATTGGCCACTTCGCGCTTGGCAGCGTTTTCGATGGCGCTGATTTCAATCGCGAAGCGGAAGAAAATCGGCGAGACCTGCGCGACATCGTAAGCCGTGCCGGAACCGCGGCCCAGGTCGCCGCCGTCGGCGTTGTACGAGCCGGCTTTGCCGCCGGGATTGACCTGCAAGGGCAGGCGCATGTTGCGGCTGGAAACCTTCTCCACGTCGCCGCGCTGCTGGATCATGGTGAGTAAAATATCGTCGCGCTCGTAGAGCAGGGGCACTTTGTCGCGCACCTTCTCGAGCTGCAACGCGACGACGTTCGCGTTCGCTTGTGCTGGCATCTGGTTTTCTCCTTAAAATTGCGGGGTTCAGGGAAATGACAAAAAGTTAAAAAACGAAAATCGGAACTCAAGGCGTGCTCCGGGCACATCTTGACCTACGTGTGTTAGCGATATGTTATATTTGCTGTATGAGAACTGCGCTAGCGGGTGGAACGCTGATGCTCCTCGTTGTAGCGGCGTCGATCACGGCCGATGTTCCAGGTGAACCACAAGCGCCTGGGGCGGGAGGAATCGCGCAGGACCAAGCAAAACCAGCCGTCGCTGCCTCTACGAGTGCTGGCAAGCGCAAGATTCCGTGCAAGACGCCCGAGAACGCCACGCTGTGCTACTGGACGCACGGACGATTGTCCGTTTACAACGGGAGTCCGTCGTTCCGGATCTGGCAGATCGGTACGCGCCATATCCTCGGTGTCTTCAATGGTCCATCGCATTATCCCGCGCGCACTAACGACGATATCGAAAACCCCGAATTGCCCTCAGAATTGTATCGGGCCTATGAAGCTGACAATCGACGCCTGAAGCGAGAAACGGGGATAATGTGGGCGATTCCTCCTCCGGCCTTCGCGGATTTTGAAGCTTGCCCGCTGAGGCCGGAAATCAAGGGATGGATGCAAGCGGTCTGTATTGAGTCGGCGAAGAATATTTTCATCGAAAGAGACCATTAGTCGTCGGGGGACAGGGCATTCATCTCTTGTGAGTCCGCTTTTCGTTCTCGTCTGGAAGATACGTGTTCAGCCAAGCGGTGTGCGAGGGAAAATCCCCTGCCACGAAAGAGTTGTTGTAGGGCCCGGACTGCGTGCTGATCGGATGTCGCCCTTTCCAATTGGAACGCTCTGGCGTGGCGCGTATGTTGAAATGGAGGGCTCCGTTAGTGGGGTCGTGGCCGCTGAGATACGCCTCGCGTGCGGCCTTCATAGAAGATTCATAGGCCGCATGCGTGGCCGGGTCTCGTTTTTGTTTCTCTGAAGGCTCAATAGGTAGGGCCGTGCTCGCATGCTTCATGCGATCCGCGCCCCATTTTTCGGCACCGTTGATGATTGCGTGAGCGACTTTTTGCCTGGCGACGCTGATGGGCTCGTTCGAGCCGGGCCTATCGCGGAGCGAGCGCGTCTCGCCGAAGACGCTCAGCCCCACGTCACGCACTGTCAAGCCGGGGGCGACGTGCGTCTGCTCCACGGACTCTCGCCACGCGCCTTGGTCTACGCGCGGAGCGGGAGGCTTCGGTGGAGGCCCGGGCTGCGGCTTGAGAATATCCACCGCGCGGTCAAGCCACGACGGTTTGCTCGCGCCGCCTTGCGGCCCGGACGCATGCTGCGCCATAACTCACCTCTGCGGGGAAAGAGAAGAGAAGGATTTGCTGCCGTGATTGTGACGCCGGTGCTGCCGGCTACAAGTCGAGGATTTGCTCATCGCTCAGCTTGCGGTAGTCCACCGCGCGAGATCGCGCAGCGCCGCGATTCGGATCGGGGCGCTGCTGCGCGTGTGAGCTGGCAGAGGAACCAGCCGGCAAGGATGCGGGCGCTACTTCCCTTCTCGAGGATGCGGCATCGGCGCGCGCCGTGTTGCCGCGATGCGCGGCGAGTGTGGTTTGCGTCCAGTCGTTCAGGACGCGCTTCGCCGCGACCGGCACCAGTTGGCGCGCTCTGTCGTCGATCAGTCGAACGACTTGCGCGCGAGTTTCGTTATCGAACCGCCGCGCTGAAAGAATCTGGGCAATCTGTTCGCCGAGCTGGCGGTCGCCCTTCAGCGCCGTCTCGATGTCCTGGCGGATCGCCGCGCTCAATCGGGCTTGGAGAGGCGCGGCACCTGTCCCGACAGGGCCGGGATGCTGCGTCCGTGCGGCCGAGGAGGTTTCCGTGCGCGAGAGGCTTGGCAACGCCTGCTCGATGGTGCGCGCGATGGCTGCGCCGACGCTGCGCTCCAAATCTTCGTTCGCGGCTTTTTCAAACGCCGAATACGCTGCGATTTGCGCATCGCCAGGGGAAGTACTGCTTTGTAGGGGCGCAGCATGTTGCGCCCCTACAAGAGGACTCGGAGATGTGGCGCCGGGTTTCGGCTCGGCATTGGTCGACGGTGGAAAATTGTCAGGGGCCGGAGATGCCGCCCTGAAGGGCGGCGCTACGTTTGCTCCCTCGAGTGCGCGAAGGCCTTCAAACACCATTTCGCGAAACGCGGCGGGATTCTCGCGCAGCATTGTCTGCGCGAGCTGTGCGCGGGCTGCGCTTGCCTGTTCCGGCGAATTCCCGGCCGCGCCGAAGTACGCGCGATCAATTTCGTCGAGCACGCGCGCGCGTTCGGCCGCTGCGCGCGCCTCATTCACGCCGCCGGGATACAATTCCTTCAACGCACGCGCATCTTCGGGTGTCGCAAACGCCGCGCGATACGCCGCCGCTTCCTGCCTCGCCTGTTGGACGCCATTCCACAACTCCCGTGCTTCTTCCCCGCGCCAGGGGTCTTTCATCTGCGCCGCGAGCCACGCCGGCGGCTCGACAGAATCGTGACTTGTGACTTGTGACTGGTGACTGGTGGCCCGTGATTCGCGGGTCGTGCCAACTGCGTTGTCTACGCCTTGCTCCGCGCCGTCATTGCGAGGAGCCGAAGGCGACGAGGAATCTCTGTTCGATCGCGCCGCTTCGTCGGCCATATCGGAGGAAGAGAGATTTCTGGCTTCGCTCGAAATGACGGCGGGGGTGGCGCGGCGCGCGTGAGTTTGCTCGTGGGCGTTTTCTTCGCGGATCAAAGGCCACGGGTCGCGGGCCACGGGCCGCGAATCAGTGGAGACGGTCACATCCTGCGCTTCCGGCTCGATTTCGAGAATCTGCTCGTCTGTCAACGCGAACAAATCGTGCAGCGCGCTTTGTCCGTTTGCAGGAGACGCGGGATCGCGCGGAACTTGCTGACCGGTTTGCATCACACTTTCCCTTTCGGCATGGATTGCGGTTGCATCATGACACTCTGGCTCATCGCGCGGAGATGGGCTTCGGCGTGGGCGCGGACGTTGGCGAAGCCCGCGGGATTGGTCATGCGCGCGGACTGGCCGGCTTCGGAATTGGCCCAGCGTTTGCACTCCTCGAATTCGACGGCGTGGTCGTCGAGGAGTTGATCCACTGGCACGGAAGGCAAGAGAAGCGAGTGGCTAGTGACGAGTGGCGAGTGGCGAGTAACTTCTGACGATTGCTCTTCACTTGACCGGGAATCGTCGCGGTCCGCGATACTGCCGTCATTCCGAGGAGCCGAAGGCGATGAGGAATCTCTCTTCGATTCCCCGCTTGTGCCATCAACGATAGACGAAGAGGGATTCCTCGCTTCGCTCGGAATGACGGAGGAAGAGTTCGGAGCGAGCGGCAGATTCACCACGATCGGGGCGCTCGCCAGCAATTGCTGAATTTCGCGCAACTGTTTGTTGCGCGAATCTTCGCCGGGAATCACCATTTCGCTGAGGCCGAGGACGTTCTTGATGTAGCCGAGGTTCGCGGGCTCGGTGAGCGCGCGCTGGAGAACGGGATCGTTGATGCCGAACAATTGCTGCAACACGCCGCGCTGCTGGGATTTCAGCCGCGGGAACGTTTCATCGGCTTCGGGGTGCACGCAGATGTTGCCCTTCAAGTCGGCGGTGCGGATCGAGCGCGCGTCGAGAACACCGTCGGGACCGAGCAGCGGAATCTCCGCGTCTTCGGGGCGATTCTTGCGGAAGCAATCCACGGCGAGCAGAAGCACGTCGGCATAAAATTGTTTCGTGCGGCGCCACACGAGGCCCAGGCGGCCCATGGCCTGGTCGCGCGCGAGCGCGTAGCCGGACGCAGTCTTCACGTCTTCCATGTTTCCGCCGAAGATCGCGGGAAACAGACCGGTCAAAAATTGCGCGACTGGACCGATCAAATCCTGCTGGTGGCGGATCATGTCCGGCGGAACTTGCGCGGGTGCGGGCTGGAAAAATCCCGCGGCAAGCGGCTGGCCCGGGCGCGCGCGCGCCGGAAAATGCGCGGCGGGCTCGGCAACTTGATTCGCCAGCGCATCGAAATCCAAAACTTGCGGGTCGGCATAAATCGGCGGGATGCCGTATTCGTAGGTTTCCGCCTGCATGTTGGAAAGAACGTTGTAGCGTTCCTGCACCTGCACTAGGGAATCGCCGACGCTCGGACGGTTCTGGCCGTCGCCGGGAAGCGCGTGCAGCACGCGCCAGTGGTCGTCCATGGATTCGCTGCGCGATTCGCAATAAACATCGCCGGCAAACGCGACGTAGCAGCCGCCGGGAAACAGCGCGAGCAATTCGCTGCGCACGGCTTCGTCTTCGATGGCGTAGAACGCCCAGGGCCGCAGCCAGGTGCGGTCAAAGGTGATCAAATTCATGAGCGCGTCGCCGGGATGGATCGACGGCAGGCCCTGCTCGACGCTCAGCCGCGAAACGCGCGCGTAAACGTCTTCCGCGCTTTGCGAGGGCGACGATTCGATTTTGCCGGCGGCGTGCGGATATGCGGCCTTCAATTTCGCGCGATGCACTTCCGCCTGCCATTGCAGGTAAGGATATTCGTGCATCTCGTTGGCCCAGACGGGTGTGTTCAGTTCGAGGCCGCCGGCGATAGAGATCACTTCCTGGCCGTTCGGGACGCGGCGCGCGCCCACAAGGCGCGGCACGGTGACGCGTTCGGCCTTGCGCAGATTTGCGTCCGTGAGTTCGGCGCCGCAGGCCGGGCAGGAAAGATAACTCGTGACTGGTGACTCGTGACTGGTGGAAGAAAATTCGTCGTCGTTGCTGTAGCTCACCCCTTCAGGGGTGAGGTCTTGTCCGCCAGCGTTCGCTAACCGTTCGGGAGAAGAAACACCCTCAGGCCTAAAGGCCTGAGCTACAGGGTGAGGCGCCGGCGTTTCCTTGCCGCACTGCGGGCAAATGTAGACGTCTTCGCCGAGAGGAATTTCCAGCGCTTCCAGAATATTTTCTTCGTGGAAGCCGAAGCGCTGGCCATCGGCCACGTAGCGCACATACGCGCCGAGCTTCCCGTCGGTCCACAGGAAATAGCCGATGGAGGTGAGCAACTGCTCGACGTGATTGTTCTGCTCGATCAATTGCGAAACGTCGCTGGCGGCGCGCGCCGCGGCAATGTCTTCGAGCGATTGCGCCGACTGCGGATAGAAGCGCACGCTGGGCACGTCCTGCGAAAGCACGGCGATGAACGACAGCCCGAACCCCTGATAAAAATTCGTGACGAACTGGTAGCGTGGCATCTCTTCGAGCGCGCGGTCGTCGCTGAAGCGCTGCTCGAACGGCAAATGCCAGTTCATGTCGTTGGGATTCCACCAGGCGTATTGCAGGCCTTGCCAGAAGAGGCGCGCCTGGCGAATTCGGCGGATTTCGTGTCGGCGCGCGACCACA
This sequence comes from Acidobacteriota bacterium, assembly GCA_003224075.1. GTDB lineage: Bacteria > Acidobacteriota > Terriglobia > Acidiferrales > UBA7541 > Acidiferrum. The sequence goes on along the minus strand of QHYF01000036.1, from coordinate 3,005 downwards.
CCTTCCTGGCGGTATTGCCGCACCAACTCGCGCAGCGCGTGCACCAGTTCCGGCTTTACGTCCTCGAGCCTCTCGTTATTCGGGCCAAGATCTGACGGTACGGACGAACTTTCTTCGCCGGTCCGACGCTCCCCGTCATTCATCCCTTTTCCGTCATTCCGAGCGAAGCGAGGAATCTCTCTTCCATTTTCGCGCGCAGAACCGAAGAGAGATTCCTCAGTCTGCTCCGCTCCATTCGGAATGACGGGAGAGTGCGCGTAGTTCCCATCCGCCGGCGCGATCGCGCCGGGGCCGCCCGTCCAAGTTTCAGCTGCGGGATACAGATCCATTCGGCCTCGCTTCTTCCCTGCCCTCAGAATTCATCGCCGCGTCGCGCGCGGCCCCGACAAAGCCGGGGCGTAAACGGCACGATTCGGTTTCGCGCCAGGCCTGAATCTGGTGCCAGGAACGCTTGCGCAGGCGTGGCAAAGGCTGCGGCTTGGGCGCTTCGGGAAACTCCACGGGGGGAAATCCCGCGGTGCCCAGTAACGAATTCATCAGCGCGCGGTTCTCCGCTTGCAGCCGATTATTCTCCGCGCTCCCGCGCGACTTCTTCTTCGAGCAGCCGCACATACCTCGACCGCAGCAAAGTGTTCACAAATTGAAACATATGCAGATGGAGCTCCGAAGGATGCTCGCTACTGGCGGACAAAACGCGTGCGTAAAATCTGGAGGACAACAAATATCAGATTTACACCGAACGCTACAAAGCAAGCGACTAAACTGAGGACCCCCAGAAACCATGGAACGACCAACCAACGGAGAGCTTCTCCAACTTCAGACCCATTCGCGATACGCACCGACACCGCAAAAACGACAGAAAACGAAATACCAAAACAGACAAACAGAGAAAAGTGCAGAACGCTTAGCGTGCGATTCCACCGCGCATGAAAGAAACGGGCCGCAGCGTAGTAGAGGACCGCAAAATTCACGCTCGCTACGGCGCAAAACAACAGTACAAGTACGGGTTCGACAACGAAATATTTGTCATGCACATAAGTATCCACAGAGGGCAATGAGCTCAACCAGCCCAGGCCAGCGCAAGCCGAAAAGACGATTGCGAACACCGCGAAGAGTTTAGCCGGTAGCATCAGTAAAACTCTCCAACCAATTTGACATGATATGCCTTGGTTCCTCTTGAGACAATGGCCCATCTTTGTTACCAACGGCGGCGCGGAAGCGGCTTCGGGCGAAAGAATTGTTTTGCTGCCGATTCTAGGCGCTGATAGTGAATCGCGCGGGAAGTTTGATCGGTCGCGGTGACCTGGCGCGCGATCTGTTCGCCGAGCGGCATGCCGGTGACAAAGTGCGGCCCTCCCGCTGGCGTATTGAAGGGCGGGGCCTGCCCCGCCCTGGACGGCACAAAGGCCGGCCCAACACCGGCGAACCTTCCGCCGGAGACCAATCCATAGCGCGCGGCGTCGGCGGGATCATCGCCGTCGACTTTGCGAATGTCCTCGAAGCGGCGCTCGTCGCGCACCAGCTGTGGAATGCACTCAATGAGCTTCGCGCAATTGTCGGTGATCACCCAGGCGTTCGATTCGAGCGCCTGGTACATCAACTGCCAGCCGCCGATGCGGTCGTCGTCCGCAGCAGCCGGCCGGGGCAGACCGTTGGCAACCAGAACGTCGCCGAGTTGCTCCGCGATGGACGCTTCGGAAGTGCGATGGGCGAACGCGTCCGGCGACAGAACCACGTCGGTGATGCGCTCGCGGCCGCCGCGTTCCGCGATGGCTTGCGCCAGCATGCGCGGCGACAGCCCGTTTTGCACGAATTCGCGATAGGTGACGATGCGTGATGCATTGCTGTAGCTCACCCCTTCAGGGGTGAGGCCTTTCCTATCCGACGTAGCTGGTGCGACCGAAGAAGAAAAACCCTCAGGCCTGAAGGCCTGAGCTACAGTTCCTGGAACCGCGCAATGCCAATACACGGCGCTGGGATGCTGAAATCCCCAGTCGATCGAAACCCACCGCGGCCACCAGGGCTCAAGCCGCAACTCCTCCGGCCGGACGGTGTGCCGCCCATAATCGAAAATGTCGAAATACTGCCCGGCAAAAACGTTCCAATCGCCGTCGAGAAACGCACGACGCAAATGCTCGGGCAACGATTCCAGTGTGCGGCGATACTCCGCGTCGTTGGCGTAAATCGGATTGTCGTCAATCCGCGCGCGAATGAATTCGTAGTCGCGCGGGTCGTACAAATCCGTGCGCTCAAACCCCGGCGGCGGCTGGTGATCCACCCAGAGCGCTTTGACCCAGGCGTGACCGACGTTGCCAGGGTTCGTTGCGCCGGCCATGTTGGAAAAACTATTTGACACCGGGCAGCGGTTGCGCGACGTCAGGAATTGCCACTGCTTTAGCGTGAAATGCGTCAGCTCATCAATGCCGATGAACAAGAACTCCGCGCCTTGATATTGGTAAACGTCGTTCTCGTTGCGGCAGTAGCCGAAGCGTGTTGTGGAACCATTCGTCCAAGTGACCACGTGCTTCGCTTCGTTGTAGCTCTTGTACATCGCGCGCGGAACATCGCGCCGGAAATATGCGAGTAGCGAAGATTCCAGCTCAGGGTAAGTTCGCCGCAGGAGCAGCGTGTCCGCCCCGGCTACCAGATAAGACTGAAAGATTGCTTCCCAGAGCAGCGCCTTCGTCTTGCCCGGGCCCGCAGCTCCTCCAAAGAGCCTGTATTTCGCGGTACTGTCGTGAAACTGCTGCTGGCGCTGGAAAGGCCGATAGTATTTTCTGAGCGACACTTACAGATAGATCTTTGAAAAGCGGCTGCCGACCAGCCAGGCTGCTACGGAAGCGAGCATGCCAGCTTTCACTCCGAGACCGAGCGTGTGCCAGGAAGCCAAAAACGCCCAGACGAAGCCGCCAACGCCCACGACCTTCAGCACATAATCCAAATGGATGGCGTTCGTCAGTTTCTCGAAAAACGAAGGACCAGGAACGAAAACTTCTGTCATTTCG
>QHYF01000074.1:2371-11363 GCA_003224075.1 Acidobacteriota bacterium | reverse complement strand
CGGCCTCCATTGTCAGCGCTTGGAAGCCCCTTGCCTCCGCCGACTCAAAAGCTGGATAGAGCGCAACCCGCAAAGCTGTCAGGAGTCGGCCGCGCGTGGGTTTCTGGAGCATCTCGCCAGCCATTATGCCACGATCATTGGGACAAAACTGTGCGCTTGCAGTTGAATTGGCCATCTGCTATGCGGAAGACTGGATCCCAAATCCACAAACGGCGTTGTGGGAAGCGAAAGATGAGGTTCTGGATGAGTCGTCGGCCGCTCGAAGGTCAATCTGGAGGTCCCGGTCCAGAAACGGAATTCTACTTAAGTTGAGATGGCAACGGGTTGGCCCTGCTTGGATGTGTCGCAGGCCAAACCCTTCCCATCCCTCCGAGGGGACACTTTAATCGAGGTAAGAAAGGGGACATTTTAAAAGAGGTTTGACACGTTACCCATTTTTGATTTGACTGCTGATTACTCTGTGCTATACTTCCTTCTAGGAAAACTTGCGGAACTGCGGATCTGCGAGTCGGGCTTGAAGTTCAAGAAGTAAGTTCTTCCCCCACCGTGTACCCTAACCCTTTTCTCTTGATCAGCTTGCCCACTCTTTTGCAATGGGTCGCTCTAGGCCGTTTTTTGGGCTCTTTAGAATCAATCGGTTACACACTCTTTTGCATCACGGGATTTCACAAGTCCTTTTGTATCAGATGAATCCGCACTCTTTGCAAAAAAGATGGGGGGTGTGTACACCCCCTCCCGGGTGCGCGCTCGAAGAATGGTTCCCTTTGCGCAATTGCACAATTTCAGTGCATTCTAAGTGCTTTAGAATCCGCACTTACGCGCCCTCTCGCAAGTGTTCATTATACAGGACTTGCAGAAAAGCTAAGTCCTTTAGAATCCGCACTTACAAAAAACATGGGGGGAGGGCCCTTCCTGGCAACGGGCCCGTCACGAATCACCAGTCTTCGAATAGTTGAGCCGTCGAGCGCAGTCCCGCAGAATTTCGGCCTCCCAAGGCGGGCGCTTTGAGTTTTTCGGGTGTGTCAAGTCAGAAGGGATTCGTCCAACAAGATGCAAGAATACCGCTGCGGAGTGCTTGTAGGCAGGGACCGGCTCGCGGAACGCCACATTCCCAAGGTATTGCAGCGCATCCGACAAAGCGTAATATCTCGGGTCACCGGTTTCCCACAACCGGTCCCGCTCGGCGAATTTTTCCGGCGCGAATGTCGCCAGGCCCAGCAAATAGTCCGAGCCGTACTCGATCATGTTGATGCCCAGGTCGTTTCCTGTGTAGATGCGAAAATCCGGCCGATGGGCATCGCGAAGCGCGAGCCGCTCCAGTTCGATCAGCCGGTCGAGCGAGGAATGTTTCATCCCCTTGATTTCAGGAATGTCCATCAAGCGCTGGAAAGTCTCTTCATCAAAAATTTCTCCGTTTGCCGCGAACATCGGTCCCAGCTCGAAGGCCAGGACGTGCGAATATCCGCGGCACGCCGCCTGGTAGACCGCCGCTTTCTCTTTTGCCGGTTTCCCGTGAAGCCGGCTCGTTTGAAACAAAATCGGGATCGCCCCATGACCGACAATGACGTCCATCTGCTTCCGGTACAACCCGATGACGTCACCTGGCTCATCTTCGATATAGGCGCCCGCAACGAAAGGTACATCTTTTCCCAGAGCGTCTCTGGTCCAGCGCAGCACGTCCTGTTTTTCCGCTTCGTTTAGATAGTTCACATAGCCGGTGTCCATGTTCACGGCGTTCATCAATCCGGCGTGATGCGTGGCCACAAGATGACTCTGAAAAGCTTTGACCGCCACTCGCCCATCAGCGTCAAACGGAAGCAGGGCCGCCGCGATCCCCTGTACTTTCCTGCGCAGCCGTCGCCGCGCGATGAGCGTTTCGATTGTCATCGCTTGGCCTTCGCAATCTTCAGCCGCCCGGCTAATTCGGAAGTCTTGTAGTAGCTGTCCAGAGGATAGCATCCCGAAGGCAAACCGTTTCTCGGCGCGGTCGTGCAATCGCTGAACGTTCTGCAGATTCTCTTGTGTTGAACAACTTCTCCTTCCGTCGCATCCCAGAGCAGTTCAGGATAGGTCAAAACCATTCTTCCAAGTCCGACCACGTCCACCCACCCCTCACCCACCGCAGCCTGAGCCACGTGAGGCAGGAAATCCTGTAGGTAGCTGTATGCAGTTCCGACAAAAATCAGGTTCGGAAATCGCTTCTTCAGTTGCCGCGTGACTTCCATGTGCTGCGCCACACCGGCCAGTGGATCTTCCGGAGGCTGATAACCGTCGGAGGGCGGGTACAGCGCAGGCCGTTGAATGTGTGGATTGTAATAAGGACTCCCCGCGGTGAGATTCACGATAGGAATTTCCAGCTCTTCCAGCAACGATAAGAATTGGATCGTCTCGGTTAAATCAATCTGCGTGGGATCGCTCGCATTCACGCCGAATCCCCAGCGATACGGAATCAACTTCTCGTGCGATTCGGGAATTCCGGGCCCCAACTTTCCATCCACCGATCGCGACGGATCGGGACGAAACGGCACCGTGTCGAACGCCGATAACCGCACGCCAATCTGAAGTCCCGGCGCCATCGCGCGAATACCCTGCACAACTTCGCGCAAGAAGCGCGTGCGATTTTCGAAGCTCCCCCCGTACTTCCCTTCCCGCGTGTGTGCGCTCAGAAACTCATGTCCCAAGTAACCATGACAATGTTTGATATCCGCGAAGTCGAAGCCCAGCTCCGACGCCATTTTCGCCGCGCGATGAAAGTCTTCGATGACCGCTTCAATCTCCCCATCCGTCAGCAACGGATAATCACCTGGCAATCCTCATTTTCGGTCTAATATCGGGTGATGATAAAGAATGCGCGGCTCTGGCCTGTCGTGCGAATTCGGGCGGCAGTAGCGACCGGAATGCGTCAACTGCAATCCGATGAGCAGCCCCTGGTCTGAACCCGCCGTCCGGCGATGTTCTTCGATCAGGACCGCACGCAATCTTGCGAGCCCTTCACGCGTATGCTCTGCAATCACGAGCTGGTTTGGATTCGCGCGCCCCGCGTGCGAAACTGCAACTGCTTCGCCTCCCCAGATTAATTTCCCGCCGCTACGGCCGAATCTCCGCCAACGGCGGATTGTGTGCTCGCTTGGATTCCCATCCGAAGTACCATCCCATCCTTCCATGGGCTGAACGGCGATGCGATTCCCGATTTTGATTCCAGCGCGCGTGAGCGGCCGCCGCAATGGCGATTCGGCGCCGCGCGCGATTTCGCGGTCGCATGGAATTTTCAATTGAAGCGATTGCACATGATCCTGAAATCGGGCCACGTCTTTCAAAGCCCCAAGACGCAAAATCGCCCGGCTGCTCATGCCGGTTTCTGTCCTTTCGGCAGCATCGCCGCTGCTGCGGCGCCCAGCAATGCCATGCCAATCAGCGCGAGAAAGCCGGCGGAATAACTTCCAGTCGCCTCCCGCAAGCGCCCAACCAGCCACGGAGATACGGCTTCTGCGACGCTGCCCGCCGTCAAGATCACTCCCAGCAACCGGCCAAGAAATTGCACGCCGAAGATTTCCGCCGTCATGAGTGGCACGATCATGTAGTCGCCGCCAAGCCCGATGCCGAACACGGCTGCAAACGTGTAGACAGCCGCCTGCGATCGTCCAACAAGCAACAGAGGAATGGCGGCTGCGACGAGCAAGTAAATCAGCAGCATGACGTACTTTTTCGAAAAACGATCTGCCAGCCAGCCCATCAGCAGGCGCCCGATAATGCTGAAGCCGAGGACCAGCGACAAAATGCGCGCGGCCTGGCCCTGCGCAAAGTGGAGATCCAGGCTCAGAAAGAGTTTCAGATTCTGCTGCGTACCGCTGACCGCAGCGATGGAAAACATGCTGCCGAGAGTCAGCAAGAGAAATGGAATTGTGGTGAACGCCCCCCGTGACTCCGCGAATCCGGCGGGCGCGCCACTCTTTTTCTGCTCCGGCGGCTCTTTCGCCAGAAAGACGGCGGGAAGAGCGATCAAGATAACCAATAAGCCCAACGCGCGCAGAGCATTTTGCCAACCGAAGCGCTGCACGAGCAGGTGAGAGATCCAGGGAACCGCCGCGCCTCCCAATCCGATTCCCAAGTACGCGAATCCCATGGCTTTCCCGCGCGCCTTCACGAACCAGCGCGATAATAGCACCTGATTTGGCAGCGGTCCGCCGCAGACGTAGCCCAGCGCATTAAACAAGTAGAAGAAATAAAACATACCCAGCGTTGATATACTCCCGAGCCCGACCAGCGCCGCGCCCGCCATCAGAATTCCCGCCATCATCAGACGCCGCGGCCCGAAGCGATCCACCATCCACCCGGCGATAAATCCAAAGACCGGCCCCACGACCAATTTGCTGAGGGCATTTCCAGAGGTCACCTGCCCGCGCGTCCACCCAAACTGCTGCACCATAAAATCGTAGTAAAACGGAAGTCCCCAAAGCGCCATGCCCACGATGCAAAACAAAACGATAAAAGCAGTTGCCGTGACTTGCACGGCCTCGCGGCTCATTTCCGATCGCTGCGGGGAGCTGGGCGCGCTGGGATCGGAGAGTTCCCTATTCTTGCCGGTCTCCACTGCTCGGGTCTGTTGGCTCACTTGGCGGACCACCTGCATTTCAAATATTGAACGCAAAGATGCGTCCTTGACAAAAGACGGCATGCTAAAGATTCTTTGTTCGGAAGTCGAGGAGCTTCGCAAAGACTTTTCGTTCGAATTCCCTAAACGATTCATTTACAAGCGGCAAAAGGAGGAGAAGCCAATGTCCATGACCCGGCGTGAAATTTGTTCGTTGCTCCCCGCAGCATTTTTCCCGGCGCTCATTCGAATCGAGGGCTCGGGAACGCAGGACAGCTCCCTGCCCTCGGCCATGTATCCGTTCGAAAAGCTGCCGATTCGAACGCCCAACCATGCGGAGATCCGCGACGTCCTGAAAGGCAAGCTCGCGACCGGTGAATCACTGGAGGTCCACGAAACGACGCTGCCGCCCGGCGGCGCACCTCACGCAGCGCACCATCACGTGCACTCCGAAATGTGGCTCATTCGGGAAGGAACGGTGGAACTCACCGTCAATGGCACGAGCTACCGCCTCGGACCGGGTTCTGTGGGGTTCGTGCGCTCCAATGATGAGCATGGAATCAAAAACGTGGGCACAACGCCAGCAACATATTTTGTTGTGGCTGTGGGTCCGGGCGCGGGTTCCTGAGAACACGAGAGCTTCTCTCCGTGGGAATTTCCATTTGCGATCGCTGAATCACAGAGCCCGCAACGTTTAGCAGCACCGAAGAGCAGTTTCAGTATTTTAAAATTGACACCGGAAACGCGCGGGCCTATCGTTTGAAGCCGGGCGCAATGCTGCAAGATGATGTTGCGCTTGTATCTGGACCGGATTAGCCCGGTCAGATGTTCCATTCAGACCACGTACTTTCATGAGTCTTACGGCCGGCGGATGCTCAGCCGGCAACCACGAAGCAATTCCGCAACCCAGCCAAGAAATAGGGTATTGGCAATTCTCGAAAACGCGCGGGAGGTCTGAGAATGAGCAGACGGGATGATCCCAAAGATTCCGTGCACGGCGACGAAGGCAAGCGCAGCAAGCGGAGAATCGGCAGGCGCGACTTCGTCAAGTTAGTGGGCGGAACCGGCGTTGCCGTTACCGCCGAAGTTCTTGCGCGGCAACAACTGGCCACAGCGGCGACCACCACACAGGAGACGGTCGTTGGCGGCAAGGTGATTGGACCCGGGCCGGTACCCATGATGCTGCGCATCAACGGAGAAGCGAAAAAGCTGACTGTCGAGCCGCGCGTCACGTTGCTGGACGCCCTGCGGAACCATCTCGATCTTACAGGAGCCAAGAAAGTGTGCGATCGCGGCACGTGTGGCGCGTGCACAGTCATCGTAAATGGCAAGGCGACATATTCGTGCACGGCGCTGGCCATTGATGTGGCCGACCATGATGGGAAGCCGGGCGCGGACATTCGCACGATCGAAGGGCTGGCGCCGGAAGGAAAGTTACATCCCGTTTCGGCCTCTTTTGTGGACAACGACGCCCAGCAGTGCGGCTTCTGCACGCCGGGTTTCGTGATGGCCTGTAAAGCGTTTATCGAGAAGCACCACAATCCGACAGCCGAGCAAGTGAAGGAGGCGCTCGGCGGCAACCTCTGCCGTTGCGGAACTTACATGGGAGTGCGGAAAGTTGTCGTTGAGGCAGCAATGAAAATGAAAGGAGGGCATGCCTAATGGCCGACTATCACTGGCCCCCAGCAGACAAGCGCAGCCTGATTGGCAAACGCATTTCGCGCTTGGACGGCCCCTGGAAATCATCGGGGCGCGCGAAGTACAGCTACGACGTCAACCGTCCCGGCATGCTCCACGGCAAAATGGTTTTTTCGCCGTACGCGCACGCGAAGGTTGTGAGCATTGATACCAGCGTGGCAGAGGCCATGCCGGGCGTGAAGGCGGTTGAGATCATGACCGAGCCCGGGAAGGAAGTGATGTGGGCCGGGCATGAAGTCGTCGCCATTGCCGCGGAGACGGAAGAGCAGGCGCGGGATGCGGCGCGCCGCATTGAAGTTAAATACGAGAAAATCTCGCACCTAGTTGCCGACGTGCCGCCGTCGAAGGCGGGCGAACACACCAAGCAGATCGCCGAGCAGGTTGACGGAAATCCCGACCAATCGTTACAACAAGCCGAAATGGTCAGTGAAGGCGAGTACGGCTCCCCGGTGATTACACACTGCTGCCTGGAGGCCCACGGCCAGGTGGCGGAATGGGACGGCGACAATCTCACGATGTATGCCTCCACGCAGAACGTAAGCGGGATTCCCGGGGAGCTCGCGAAAGCAAATATCGTCAGTTCCGCAGATAAGGTGCGTGTGCTTACGCCTGTGATGGGCGGAGGTTTCGGGAGCAAGTTCGGGGCTGATACCTGGGGCTTGGCGTGCGCGAGGCTGTCCAAGAAGGCGGGGCGCCCTGTAAAGATGATGCTGGAGCGCGATCAGGAATTGATGGCCGCCGGGGCGCGTCCTTCGATGTATGCAAAAGTTCGCGTGGGTGCGAAGAAGGACGGAACTCTCACCGGTTGGTCTTCGGAGTCCTGGGGCACGGGCGGACCCGACGCGCAAGGCGGCGCGCCGAATCTGCCTTACGTCATGCGCATTCCGGACCGGCGCGTGCGCCACACGGCGGTTTTGACCAACATCGGCCCGGCTCGCGCGTGGCGCGCGCCCAATCACCCGCAGATGTGCCTCATCACGATGTCGGCGCTAGAGGACCTGGCGGCGAAAATCGGCATTGACCCGCTCGAGATGTTTCAGAAGAACGTTCAACTGACCGGGCCGCTGGCGAAGACTTATCAGGCGGAGCTGGAAAAAGCCGCGGAATTGATGGACTGGCAGAAGAAATGGCACCGCCGCGGCGATAAGACATCCGGTCCGATTAAGCGTGGCTTGGGCCTATCCATTCATACCTGGGGCGGCGCGGGTCACCCGAGCAATTGCAACTGCACAATTCAGCCCGATGGATCGGTGGAAGTTTCCTTGGCTTCGCAAGACCTGGGAACGGGCACGCGCACGGTGATCGCCATCATCACGGCGGAAACGTTTGGTCTGCCGCTCGAGGCTGTGCGGGTGAATATTGGCGATTCCAAGTATCCGGCCGACGGAGCTTCGGGCGGTTCGACAACGGTTGGGGGAGTTAGCTCCTCCACGCGCCGAGCGGCGACAAACGCCTTGAACGAGCTTCTCGAGAAAGTTGCGCCCTCGCTGGGAGCCAAACCCGACGATCTGGAAGCCATCGGCGGACAGATTCGCGTGAAAGGCGTCGGCAAGGCGATTGCCTGGAAGCAGGCCTGCGCGAAGCTCGGCAGCACACCCATCACAGCGGCTGGCCAGCGGCAGCGCGGAAATGACGATCTGCTTTCCAGCGGAGTCGGTGGCGCGCAGATGGCCGAAGTCAGCGTAGATGTTGAAACCGGGATCGTGCACGTGGGAAAACTGGTGGCGGTGCAGGATTGCGGCCTGATCATTGACTTGAAAACCGCAGAGAGCCAGGTGTACGGCGCGTGCATCATGGGCATCACGTACGCGCTGTTCGAACAGAAAATCATGGATGAGCAAACGGGACGCTGCTTGAACGCGGATTTGGAGTTTTACAAGCTCGCGGGCATCAGCGATTTCGGAGACATCGTGGTGCACATGATGACGGGCCCCGGTTACGACGAGCGCGGAGTGATTGGACTGGGCGAACCGCCGGTTGTTTCGCCCGGCGCAGCCATTTCCAACGCAGTGGCCAACGCCATCGGAGTGCGCGTTCCCACGCTGCCGCTGACGCCCGATAACGTGCTGGCGGCAATGGAGGAAGGAGTGACAGCCTGATGGAACCCTTTGAATACGCCCGTCCCAACACCAGACAGGAAGCAATCGGGCTGCTGGGCGCAAACTGGAACGCCGATTTGATCAGCCTGATGAAAGAGTACGTCGTAACGCCGAAGCGCATCGTGAATATCAAGAGCATTGCAGAGCTGGGCGGGATCCATCCTGCAACCGAGGGGTTGACGATCGGCGCGCTCGCCACGATCGAGGAGTTGCTTGAAAACGCAGCCATTCGCGCCGAGTATCCTGCCCTCACGCAAGCCGCTGAAGGAATAACGAGCCCGCAGATCCGCAGCATGGGTACGGTCGGCGGCGATCTCTGCCAGCGCCCGCGCTGCTGGTATTTCCGCAACGGATTTGGCTTGCTGGCAAAGGACGAAACCGGGCGGTCGCTTGTGCCTGACGGCGAAAATCGTTATCACGCGATCCTGGGGAATGACGGCCCGGCGTACTTCGTGAATCCGTCAAGCCTCGCGCCTGCCCTGGTCGCGCTGGGCGCAAAACTGAGGTTGTATGGTCCGAAGGGGCAACGCGAAGTCAGCGTGGAAGACTTCTTCGTGATTCCAAAATCAGACGGCGAGCGCGAAAACGTGTTGCAGCCAAATGA
>QHYF01000074.1:0-2315 GCA_003224075.1 Acidobacteriota bacterium | reverse complement strand
CGCTCGACTGGCCGCTGGCAGCCGCTGCCGTAGCGGTAAAAATCGAAGCCGGCAAGGTCACCGCCGGGCGAATTGTGCTGGGTCACGTTGCGCCGATTCCGTGGCGGGCCAAGGATGCTGCGAAGGAACTAACCGGCAAGGCCATAACGGAAAATGTGGCGGCCGATGCCGGCAAGGCTGCCGTTCAGGGCGCGAAACCGCTCAGCCAGAACGGTTACAAAGTCAAGCTGGCGCAGGTCGCCGTCAAACGCGCGTTGCTTGCCGCCGCGAAGGGAGGCGCCTGATCATGCCAAGCCTGACAGGATTGATCCAGAACGGCGCGGTCTGCCAATGCCTGCGGGAGAAGAAGATGTTTTATGAAGGCAACGACGTTTCTCCCGCGAACAGCATGGACATTATCTCGCCGGCGGAGAAGGCCGCCGCCATGCCAAGCGGTCCTTTCTGGTGCGCGCAAACACAATCGCTCCTGGGGCCGGATGGCGGCTTCGCGAATACGGAGAAATGCCGCCCAGGGCGTTCCTGCTGTGAAACAACGTAGGCGTTCCCACGCGGATGGATTGAATGTCATCCCTGGGAATGTGAAAATAGTTTTTGTGGTAGGTGGAGGAGGTAACCAGATGAAAGTGAAGATAGCCGCAGGGTCATTGCTTCTCGCGGTGGCCTTGATCGCCCTGCCCGGGAGCACTTGGGCGGCCCAGCCGGCCGGACACGTTTCGGGCGAATACATAGAATCCCGCACTGCCGACGTCTTTACGGGCCCGTGCTTCGCAAATTCCGAAGTCAATTTGACCGGCCAGGAAGCGGTGCTTGCCTGGCACATCGAGAAAGGGACTTGGGGCGATGTGTCTCTGGATGGATTGAGCGTTGCGGCGGTGGTGCGAGCCAGCGCGACGCTGGGCGATCCGTTCAGCGATCCGCTCCCGGCCAAGGCGGTGCTGATCGTGGATCAGCCGGCCAATCCCGCGCAGCGGGCGGCACTGGTGAGCTTTGCGCAGTCGCAGACGGGAAAGTTGCTGAGCAACGTGGTGGCAATCGAGGCTCTGCCCATCCGTTTCGCTGTGGACGGAAGCCGCCATGGATATGCATCGCTTGAAGTCGGAGACGTTGCGCGGATCACCACGCGCGCGATCACGGACTCCGACGAACTCTGCCATAACGAAGACATTTACTACGAGCCACTCGCGTCGCATTTGAATCACGCGGTACCAGCAGTGGCGACCCGCGCCTCTTACAGTGGCAATCACCTCGGGAGCACGTGGAACGAGTCGAACCGCCGGAGCGCGTTCGTCGGAACGTTTGCGCTCTGAAATCTGGCCACGAGCAAGAACGATCTTGACGCGAAGGAATTCGCCGGCAGGATGAGTTTGTTTGCGCTTTGCCGTTTTGTCGCAGCGATGCCTACGTCGAGAGAATCACCAGAATTGCCGAGGAAAGCGCGGGTTCTCCGATAGGTGCGCTCCATCCGAGTGTTCCAAGGTGCATGGGAATGAGAATGATGCGATCGCGAAGCTTCTTGTTTGGCTGCTTTTTGGCTCTTTCTCTGTGCGCCGGGAACGCGGCCGCACAAAGCTACAAGGCCGAGGCGCTCAGTGAGGCTCCACCGCAGGAATTGGCGTCGCCAGTTCGCGAGGCGCTCTCGGCAAGCGGCATTCGGGTCACCGGTCCTGGCGGTCCGGTGTGCGATATCTGGCTGCGCAAAGCGGTGCCTGCAAAAGCAAAGGCCGGGCAATCGTTGGGAGTAATCTATCCGCAACTCACGCAAGGCACGCTCGTCGCCGCGATACGGCTTCCCAATGCTGCGAAGGACTACCGCAAACAACTCATCAAGCCGGGGACTTATACGCTGCGCTATGCGCTGCTACCCGACAACGGGAATCACATGGGCGTAGCGCCACAGAGAGATTTTCTCCTAGCCTCGCCAGCCGCCACGGACCAGGATGTGGCCACGATCAGCATCGATCAATTGCTGAACCTGAGCAGGAAGGCCACGGGCTCCAATCACCCATCCGTGTGGAGCCTCGGCCCCGCTGAGGATCATCCGAAGTCGCTGCCCGCCGCCTTTCATCAAGATGACGGTGACTTGTGGCTCGTGGAATTTCGGTTGCCGCTGCAGGATGGAACTGCCGGGCCTTCACCCATATCCATGGCGCTGGTTGTAGTTGGCTCGGCTCCAGAGGCGTAAGCGGAAGCGTCACTCTGCACTAGTGCCGTTCCAACTATTTGGCCAAATGAAGGTTCAAGGATCGGACCCGAACATGGCAAAAGCATTTTCACTGGGGATTTGCTCGACCAAGTTGGAACGGCACTAGTAGCCC
>QHYF01000073.1 GCA_003224075.1 Acidobacteriota bacterium | reverse complement strand
GAATTCCTCCTCGGCCGCGTTATACGATTCGGTGATGCCGTCGGTGTAAAGCGCGAGCGTATCTCCGGGGAGGAGCCGGCACTCCCCAATCGAGCAATCCCATTCTCTGAAGACACCCAGCACTGTCGCCGTGGAATCCAGCCGTTCCAGAGTGGTATCGCTCCGAAGGACGAGAGCGGAAAGATGCCCGCAATTCGCGTAGCGCAGGTATCCCGCGTTGTCGTCGTATTCGGCAAAGAAGAGCGTGGCGAAAGCGCCCTCCGGCGTGTTTTCGCAGAAGAGCCGGTTCACGGATCGCAGCAGGCGTTGCGGCTGGTCGAAAGCAATGGCGCACTGGCCGCGGAGATTCGCCTGCAGATTGGCCATCAAGAGGGCGGCGGCAATTCCTTTTCCGGAGATGTCGCCGATCACGAACCCCAGCCGTTCTCCGCCGAGGTCAAGGAAGTCGTAATAATCCCCACCGACCTTGCGAGCCTGGATGCAAGTACCGGCGTATTCAAGGGTTCTGAGGGGCGGCAATGTCTGCGGGAAAAGACGTGCTTGCACCTGTTTTGCAATTTCCAGTTCCTGGGCAGCGCGGCGCTCGGATTCTAGCTTCTCGGCAATCGTGCGCCGCTGCGCTTCGAGCGCGTGGGTCACTTCGTCGAAGCTGACCAGCGAAAAAGAATTGCCGTCGAGGTCCTTGAAACGGGTGAAGACGCCGCCCCAAATGGGGGCGGGCTCTGCAGCAGGCGCGGATGGGTCCGCCGGACGCGGGGTGCGCACTTGGACTTCATATTTGAGGCGCTTGAGGCGCGGACTAAAGTTGAAGCGAACTCCGCGCTTGCTCCATTCGCGGAACTTGACGATCACATCTTCGGTGACAAACGTAACCTGAGTGGGCCGGCCAATGAGCTTGTGCTGTTCCGAGCCGGGCTCGGGGGCGACCAGAGTCAGGTTCGCGGTGCCGTCGGGAGGGGTGACTGTTACCCAGCGGCGGCCGGGTTGAACACGCGCATCAAAGATCAATTGGAAGCCGAGCTGATCGACGTAGAAGTTGAGGCTGCGATCCAAGTCGCGAACATAGATGGTGACAGACTGGAGGCGCAGGTAGGGGTCCTGGCGGTCCAGGCGAACAGCCGATGCGTCTACCCACTCGCGAGGAGAGCTGCTCATCGGCTTGATTATATGTCCGAACGCAATTCCCCGCGGTGGTTCGCGCGGGAGAGACCTGACGAGTCAGCTTGTGTTGGTCCGGCCCCGCCCGGCTCTCACGTTTCCTTTGAAAGAGAAAGAGAAGGTGCCTCAGGCGTGGGCTTCCGGCGCACGCCCGTTCGCCGGCGCCTGCGGAAGGCTGCCGTGAAACTGTTCGGCTTCCGTCGATCCGGCTAATGCGGTCGTGGAAGAGTGGCCACCCGAGACCACTTGGGCAATTTCGTCGAAGTATCCGGTGCCGACGAAGCGCTGGTGCGTCACAGCCCGGTAGCCAAGTTCCTGCGCGGCGAATTCCTCCTGCTGGAGTTTCGAATAGGCGGTCATACCCGCCTGTGAATAGCCGCGCGCCAGATGGAACATGGACATGTTCAGCGCGTGGAAACCGGCCAGCGTGACGAACTGGAACTTGTAGCCCATTTTGCCGAGCTCCTGTTGGAAATTGGCGATGGTCACGTCGTCCAGCTTTTTCTTCCAGTTGAAGGACGGCGAGCAATTGTACGCCAGCAGTTTGCCGGGGAACTTCGCATGAATGGCGTCGGCGAACTTCTTTGCTTCCGCGAGATCGGGCGTGGAGGTTTCGCACCACAGCATGTCGGTGTAGGGCGCGTACGCAAGGCCACGGGCGATGGCCGCGTCAATGCCGCCGCGGAACTGGTAGAAGCCCTCGGCCGTGCGCTCGCCATAAATGAATTCGCGATCGCGCGGGTCGGCGTCGGAAAGCAAGAGACCCGCGGAATTGGCGTCTGTGCGCGAGATGAGAATCGTGGGCACGCCGCAGACGTCGGCGGCAAGGCGCGCGGCAATGAGTTTCTCGACGAATTCGCGCGTGGGCACCACGACTTTGCCTCCAAGGTGCCCGCATTTCTTTGCGGAAGAAAGCTGGTCTTCGAAATGGACGCCTGCGGCGCCCGCTTCGATCATCGCTTTCATCAACTCGTAGGCGTTGAGTGAACCTCCAAATCCAGCTTCAGCGTCGGCGACGATCGGCGCAAACCAATACGTGCCGGACTTTTTCCCTTCCGCGGATTCAATTTGGTCCGCGCGAAGCAACGCCCGATTGATGCGCTTCACAAGATTCGGCGCGGAGTCGCACGGGTACAGACTCTGGTCGGGATAGACATCCCCGGCAGTATTTCCATCCGCCGCGACCTGCCAACCGCTGCCATAAATCGCCTTTAATCCGGCCTGCACCATTTCTATGGCCTGATTCCCGGTGATCGCCCCCAGCGCGGGCACGTAAGCGTCGGTGTGCATCAGGTTCCACAACCGCTCCGCGCCCAGTCGCGCCAGCGTGTACTCGATCTGGATGGAGCCGCGCAGGCGGAGTACATCCGAGTAGGAATAAGGGCGCGTGATGCCAGACCAGCGGGGATCGGTGGTCCAGTGATTGACTGGGAGATGGATCTTACCGTTGCCTTTGCCGTTGGCCCCGCTGCTTCCGTTTGCTGACATTTGCGACTCCTTGTCCTTCTATCTTGCTTTTCTACTTTTCTGCGACTTCTATTCGAAAACTTCGAACACTTGACTTAGACACAGGCGAAGCGAGCCTCGCTCCACAAAGAAACTTCTCTACACTGGGTCGAACTCTTCCCGGCGGATCATTTCTTCGCTGATGCGGCGGGCTTCACGCAACGTGGCTGTCCTCTGTGGGTCGCCATCCTTGGCTGTCTCGCGCAGCAGCCGGTCGAGCTCTTCGTCAAAAAGATTGCCGATTAGTTCCGGAGTATGAAGAACCGTGGCGCCTGAATCATCCAAAATTTTCACTTTGTCCGAATGCTTCATACGCTGAGCGATCATCAGGCGATAGATTCGATCCGTGGCCAGGTCTTCCATATAGCCGTCGAGCAGGCTTGCGCCCTTGCCTTCGAGCACGCCGTTACGGTAGCGAATAACGGTTCGAACCGCGGCGCGTGTTCCAGCCAGCGTACGCTTGCCGACTCCCGTTGGAAGCGGGTGGAGATCGGGACGAATGTTGGCGTTTGCCGGGCGCGCCTGAAGCTGATTCGGGGCAGGGAACTGGCTGACCGCAATTTCGTTCTGGTCGGGATGCCCCGTCCACGCGCCGTCCATGAGCGAGTTGGCTTCGTTCTTCTTGTCTTCCGCAAGGACCTTCAATGCGCGCGCGTTTAGTTCCGCGTCTTCCCGGCTCGGATAGAGCGCCGTCATGCCGCCGATGGCCAGCATGCCATGCTTGTGGCAGATCTCCGGAATGAGATTGCGCAGATTCTGGAAGAAAGCCACGTTGTGAGGAATCGTGTTGCGGTCAGGGAGCACCCATTCGGGATTTTCCAGATTGAAATGGATCAAGCTGGCCATGTAGTCCCAGCGGCCGAGATTCAGGCCCAGGATGTGCTCCCGCAGATTCCAGGCAAACTCCTCCATCTGAAAAGCGAGAGGGTGCGATTCGACTAGCGCCATGCACTTGATTGCATCTGTGGGCAGGCCTTTCAGCCGGGGGATCATCTGGAAAAGATCGCGCCACCAGAGAGCTTCGTCGGCCGACTCGGATTTCGGGATGTAAATGCAGAGAGGATGCTTTAGCGCGCTGAAATCGACCTGATAGGTGACCATCGCGACGTCGAAGAGCGACGCCGGAATGAGTTCCCCGGGGAAGATGCCCGCTTGATGGATGTGCAGGCCGCGGGGCCGCGTGAAGATGACCGTGCTGCTCGGATTGATGCCAATCGTTTTGTTGCGCTTGCGGTCAAAGTAAGTGAGCCGGGCGGCAAGCGCTTCGAGAATATTCTTTATGCCGCGCGAGTTGTGCTCCCAGGCATTGGCCGTGGAGTCTTCCAGATCGAGCATGACTCCCGGAGCGCCCGAATTCAGCATTTTCACGACGAGATCCGCGTCATCGGCGGGCCCCGTCATCTGGTTTCGCTGGTCGGCGCACCAGGCAGGAAGCTCGACGCGCCAGGGATTCGTGGTGGCAACCGAAGGCGGCAGGTAATCGGGAACCTTGCCCGCGTGGGCTTCGGCCAGCGCAAAATCGCGGCGGGCGATTAGAGCACGCTGCCGCAGGGTGAGCGTGGCGTGCAGCGGCGCCAGAAATTCAAGAAAGCCTTTCGGCAGGTCACGCGCCGCGTCGAACTCCGGCGGGGCGGAATTGACCGGAACAATGCGGTTCGCGAAGGGCCGCGGAGTGAGGGCGGGATTCGGTTTGGTGGTCGCGGTTGCCATGATGCTTCCTCAGGTCTTTCCTGTACGAATTTGAATAAAGCCCGGCCGGAGTGAAAGGGAGGCAATTCGAAGGCCAACAGCCTCCAAAGCGTGATTTCTAAACCCCTTTCGCTCAAGGAGATAAAAAGGTCGTTCGAGGCCGGGAGAGAAAGCCTGCGGAAAAGCAGACACAGAGAGGAGAAATTTGCACACCATCGGCGAGTTCTTTCCCTCTCGAACCAGGTTGTTCAGCCTGTTGAACATGTGTTCAGGCCTCATTCTTCACTTGTAATCGAGAGGCCTGGGGACCGCAAGAGCGTGTTCAATATTCTGAACAAATATTCTATAATTGGAACAATCACTTTTCTTTATGGAGAGCGGCAATGGCAGGAACGGAAACCAGTCCGGCGACCGCGGTGGAGCGGGCCCTGAATATTTTGGAGGCCGCCGCGCAGCGCCGCGAGGGCCTCACGAACTCGGAGATCAGCCGCAAGCTGGGGATACCCAAAAGCTCCGCCAGTTACATCCTGCGGACCCTCGAAAAAAGGGGCTACTTGCGGCGCGAGGCGGAAACCGGGCGGTACCGGTTGGGCTTGAAAATTCTCAGCCTCGGCGGAGACGTGCAGTCGAATCTGGATATAGCCGATGTGGCTTTGCCTTTCATGCGGTCCCTCGTTGAGAGAATTCACCTCACCATGCATCTCGCGGTATTGGATCAGGGCGAAGCGGTCTACGTCGAAAAAGTGGAGGCGCCAGGATTCTTCAAGGTAAATACGTGGGTGGGCCGCCGGATGTTTTTGCATTCCACGAGCGTCGGTAAATGCCTGCTTGCCTGGCTGCCCAAGCATGACGTGGAAGCGTTAGTCAGGCAGCAAGGATTGAAGAAGCGCACGCCAAAAACGATCACCACGATGACCAAGCTGCTCGCGGAACTGGAGCATGCGAAGCAATCGGGTTACGCCGTCGATGACGAGGAAAACAGTTTGGGGGCGCGCTGCCTTGGCGCGCCCATTTTCGACGCCTTGGGGAACGTGACTGCGGCGCTCGGCGCCAGTGGAACGCTGACACAGATGGACGAATCAAATATGCCGAGGATCATCGAAGCGCTGAAGGAAACAGCGCGGCGCATATCGCGCCAATTGCAGAGAAGCGGAGCAGTTGGGGCCGCATAATCGGCGGCTCGCGCGCACAGAAGGTTCTATTTGGAGGCGGCGACCCGCAAGTTATTTTTTACAGAGAAAACATTGGGAACCTGATTGGCCCTCAAATTTGCAAGATTTTTGTCGGATTCGTTGTCGACTACGCCCTCCAGCGTGACGTTGCCATTCTTGACGATGATGTGAATGGAAGGCACCGCCTGAACGGCGTAACGCGAAAGGCCGTTTTCACCGTAAATGGCGCGGAAAACCGCGCGGCGGAGCTGATCGTCCATCGGTGAGAGGGGAAGAACTTCGATTTTGTTCACCACCGAGGCGACACCCTCGATGCTCTTCACCGCGGCCTCGGCGTCGGACTTCAGCGTCGGACGAGTTACCTGGCCAGAGAGAATCACCTTGTCGCCTTCCACCTGATAGGCGAGATTGTCGAATACGGAGTACCACGGCAGCATCACGAGCTGGTGCCGAACTTCCTTGCTGAGTCTTTCGCGGTATTTTTCTTCACTGCGCTGATGCTTGTTGTCTTGCAGCCGGGAGGCTGCGCGGGAAGGTGCGGACGCGATGGCGGCGATCAATAGAGCGACGAACAGGGCCCGGAGTGGCTTTCTCATGGTTTCCTCCTCAACTGGCGTGCTTTTGTGCTTCTGCCAGTTAGACTCAAGGCGCAGGGTAAGCGGGTGCACGGAAGGACGCCGCGCGAGTGTTAGCATACTCCTGGGAAGGACCGCGGAGACCAAGGAATTGTTCCGAACCGTAAGACATTTTGCGAGCAAACGTATCGAGCCGGCGCTCCGAGCGAGAAGAAGAGCGGCTGCGTGCTGATCATTGCGCATCGCGGGGCATCGGGGCACGCGCCGGAAAACACTTTGGCGGCGTTCCGGAAAGCTGTCGCGCAAGGGGCGACGTTCATCGAGACGGATTTGCAGCTTTCGCGTGATGTGCGCCTCGTGGCCATTCACGATGCGACGGTGAACCGCACGACAAACGGGCAGGGTTCCGTCCAGGACATGACGCTGGCGGATTTGCGGCGATTGGATGCCGGGTCGTGGTTCGGCAGCGAATTCACCGGAGAACGAATCCCCACCCTGGAGGAGATTCTGGAGTTTTCGAAAAGAAACGACGTGGTGTTTTACCTGGAGATCAAACCGGGCGGCTCGCGGGGCGGGGAGCACGCGCTGGTGGGCGCGCTGCGCGAATCGGGGGAAATACCACGGGTGGTTGTGATCTCGTTTGATTCAGAGATTGTGCTGAACCTGCGAAAAATCGAGCCGACACTGATGACCGGATTGCTGTATGACGGGCAGATCGAGAATCCGTTGGAGAAGGCGGTGGAAATAGGCGCGCGCCAAGTCGCGGTGCGAGGAGATTTGGTGACCCCCGCGCTGATTGACAAGGCGCGGAAGAAGGATCTCCAGGTGGTGTGCTGGACGGTGAATCATCCGGCGCACATGCGCATGCTGATGGCCGCGGGCGTGGATGGAATCATGAGCGATTATCCGGACCGTTTGACGGCGGCCGTAAAAAAAGAAGCCGGAACGATTTCCTGACCTGCCGGCGTGCCGCGGAAACCACGCGAAACCAAAAAATGTTTGCGGCCGCAGCGCAAGTCTGCCAGCACGCTGGTGAGCGTGACCGCCCAGGAGTTTCATGACGCGAAATCCAGGCCAGCAGGCAAGTGAGAATGAAGGGCGGCGAGCTGGGAGGCGGTGAGTTGCTCGGCGCGGGCGTCCGGGCGGAGACTTAGCGAGGCGAGCGCCTCGCGGACGCGGTCGCGTTTGGCAAGAGTTCGCAAGTTGTTCACTAATGTCTTGCGTTTTTTTGAGAAACACAATTTCACAAAATCCAGGAAACGAGTTTCGTCGCTTAGGGAAAGTTTTGCGCGCTCGCCGGGAAGCCGCAGCGTAACGAGAGCGGAAGTGACTTCCGGCGGCGGGGCGAACGCGTCGCGAGGAATTTCGAAGACAAATTCGGGGCGCGAATAGAATTGGGTGAAGACGGAGAGATAACCGTAATCGCGCCCGCCCGGCTGGGCAACGAGGCGATGAGCAACTTCGGTCTGGATGACGATGTGGATTTCGTCGATCTGTTCGGCAAAGGTAAAAAGGTGATGGAGAATGGGCGAAGTGATGTAGTAAGGCAGATTGCCGTAGATGCGGATGCGGCGGCCGGCAGCGATGGCGGCGATGTCGGCATTCAGAATGTCGCCGGAGACGACGTTGAGGTTGGGAAATTTCTGTGCGAGGCGGTGCAGACTGGCGATGAGAGACGAGTCGATTTCAACAGCGTAGACGAGAGAGCCGGTGGAGAGAAGATGCGCGGTCATTTCGCCGTGCCCGGAGCCGACTTCGATCCAACAGTGTTGATCGTCGCGCGGGAGCGGCGCCGTGGAATGCGGCGAAACGCGGATGGCGCGCGCGATCTCCTCGCGCCAGTGGAGGTCTTGCAAGAAGTGCTGGCCGAGGCGTTGGCGAGCCATGGGGGAAACAGTGTAGCAAGAGGGGCGACTCGTGGCCCGGCGAAGCGTGGGCGGACTGGTCCGACTCTCGTTGTGACGATGAGTCGTGCGATTTCACTCTGCTGAAGGCGTGCGGGCTTTGATTGTCCTAGGCGCATTGACTTCTTGACGATGCAACATCCCTCCGGTAGCGTAAAATGATTGCGAAGTTGACTGCGAGCTGGTAATGAGTACGCGATGAGAATTCTGTTTGTGGCATCGGAAGGGCTGCCGTTTTCAAAGACCGGCGGCCTGGCGGACGTTGTGGAAGCGCTGCCGAAAGCGCTGGTGGCGCAGGGCCACGAGGTGGCGGTGGTGTTGCCGCGGTACCGGGGGACCAAGGCGTCCGCCGTGGTGATGCCGAGCCTGACCATTCCAATGGGCGGAACGCGGCTGCGATTTCCGGCGATCGCGGACGGTGCGGTGCTGAACGGCGTGCGATATTTCTTTGTGGATGATCCGGCGTATTTCGACCGCGACGGATTGTACGGCGGGAGCACGGGAGATTATCCGGACAATGCGGAACGGTACGCGGAGTTCTGCCGCGCGGCGATCGAAGTCTCGAAGCGTATCTGGCCGGCGGACGTGTTTCATTGTCACGACTGGCAGACGGCGCTTGTGCCGGTGCTGCTGCGGACGTTGTATGGCGATGATCCGCTGGTGAAAAATGTTCCCGTCGTTTTCACGATTCACAATATGGGGTATCACGGGCAATTCACGCGGGACGTGCTGGACCGCGTGGGAATCCCGCAGAGCCTGTTTCATCCAAGCGGAATTGAGTTTTTCGGGAGCGTGAACCTGCTGAAGGGCGGGCTGGTTTTTTCCGATTATTTGACGACGGTCAGCAAAAAATACGCGGAAGAGATTCAGACGCCGGAGTACGGGCATGGTTTGGACGGCGTGGCGCGAAACCGCGGCGACCGGCTGGTGGGAATTCTGAACGGAGTGGATTACACGGCGTGGAATCCGGAGAAAGACAAGTGGATTGCCGCGAAGTATTCCGCGGAGGACTTGAGCGGGAAACAGGTCTGCAAACAGGATTTGCTCGAACAGTTTGGATTGTCGCAGGAGCACCTGGGGTGGCCGGTGATCGGAATCGTGTCACGATTTGCGGATCAAAAGGGTTTCGATCTGATTGCGGAGAAAGCGCACGAGCTGATGCGCGAGGATCTGGTTCTGGTGGTGCTGGGATCCGGCGACCGGAAATACGAAGATTTGTTCCGGGCGCTGGCGGCGGCGTATCCGGGCCGCGTGGGAGTGAAGATCGCGTATGACAATCCGCTCGCGCACAAAGTGGAAGCCGGGGCCGACATGTTCCTGATGCCGTCGCGCTATGAGCCTTCCGGGTTGAATCAGATGTACAGCTTGAAGTATGGTACCGTGCCGATTGTGAGAGCCACCGGGGGGCTGGACGACAGCATCGAGCCGTTCGACGTGGAAGACGGAACAGGGACCGGGTTCAAGTTCAAGCAATACACCGGTGAAGCGCTGTTGTATGCGGTGCGGCAGGCGTTGCATCATTACATGGACGAGCGGATCTGGAAGCGCATCCAATTGAATGGCATGGAGAAGGATTTTTCGTGGAAGGGGCCGGCCTCGGAGTATGCGAAACTGTACGAAGCCGCGCGCGCCCTTCGAGGCTCCCCTCAAGATTCGGGGCAAGCGGCTGGCGGATTAGCGCCACCTCCACAGAGTTCGGGGAAGGCCACTGCGGGTTCTGGACAAACCCCTCGGGCTGCGGGGCGAGGGGCGCGAAACCAAAAGCCTGTTACAACATCTAATTAATTTGACAGAGGAGAGAAGCGGCGGCGCGACTGGCAAGTCGCTGAGGAAAAAGGACATGGCTGACAATACGATTCAGGCAGTAAACGACGGGAATTTTGAAGCGGAAGTGCTGACGGCAAGCAATTCCAAGCCGGTGATGGTGGACTTCTGGGCAGAGTGGTGCCGGCCGTGCCACATGCTGGCGCCAACGGTTGCCGAGATTGCGCACGACTACGAGGGCAAACTCAAGGTGACCAAGCTGAACGTGGATGAAGCGATGAATTCTGCCGGGCGCTACAACATTCGCGGAATTCCCACGTTGCTGGTGTTCAAGAACGGACAAGTGGTCGAGCAGATCGTGGGCGCGGTGCCAAAGGAGCAGATCACCAAGGCGCTGGATCGGCACCTGGGGTAAATTGAAGACAGAAGCTGGCGAAGGCGTGTCGTACGGTTAAGTGCGGCACGCCCTTTTTTTGTCTGTGCGATTCTGGCAAAGTTCAGCGATGAAAAAAACTCAAAAAGAAGTTGCGCGGTGCCACTGGGCGACGAGTGAGCTGAACATTCCTTATCACGACGAGGAATGGGGTGTGCCCGTGCACGACGAGCACAAATGGTTCGAGTTCTTGATACTGGAAGGCGCGCAGGCGGGGTTGAGCTGGGACACGATTCTGAAAAAGCGGGCGCGGTACCGGGAAGTATTCGCGGGATTCGATCCGGAGAAAGTCGCGCGATACGACAAAAAGAAAGTGCGGGAGCTGCTCGGAGACGCGGGGATCATCCGGAACCGGATGAAGATTGAGGCCACAATCGAGAATGCGCGGGCCTTTCTGAAAGTGCAGGAAGAGTTCGGAACGTTTAACGGCTACATTTGGCGGTTTGTTGACGGTAAACCCAGGCAGAATGCCTGGAAAACGCTCAAACAGGTTCCGGCGAAAACGGCACAATCGGATGCCATGAGCAAAGATTTGCAGAAGCGGGGATTCCGTTTCGTGGGCTCAACGATTTGTTATGCTTTGATGCAAGCCACCGGCATGGTCAACGATCATCTGGTGAGCTGTTTTCGGCACAAAGATTTGAGACGTTCGAGCTAACTGCACGGCGGTTGGTCAGTTTCCGCTTAGCGCGTTGCGCGGACAAGTTGTATTGCTTCCGAGTACTCGGGGACAATCGCCAGGAACTTCCCCGAATCAGATTTGGGGGCCATCACGGCCTCTTGTGCGAAGGACTAATCGTATCTCAACGCTGCTATTCGATCGACGCGCATGGCCGACGATTTGTTAAAGCCGCTGATTCTTCTCACGAACTGGAGCGAAGCAGCTCGGATCGCCCCCTGCGCATTCACTCGGCGCGAAGAGCCTGCATGACGTCGATGCGTGCGGCGCGGGCGGCCGGCACCCACGACGCGACGACCGCGGCCGTCAGCAGCACGAACGCAGAGAGGGCCACGGGCAAGGCGCCCGGCATCTTCACGTCCAGGAAATAACTCCCCGCCAGGCGCGCCACCACGAACCCGAATGCCGCGCCTGCGAGGACGCCCACCGCAGCCATCACTGCGCCTTCTGCGATGACGCCTCTCAGAAGATCTCGCGGCTGCGATCCCAGCGCCAGTCGGATGCCGAATTCGCGCGTCCGCGCGCTGACGGAAAACGCCAACACGCCTGCGACGCCAACCAAGGCAATGGCCAACGCGACAGCCGCGAACACGCCGAACACCAGCGAATTCAAACGTTCCGGCGCGAGCACTTCAGCGCGGACGTCTTCGAGAGTGGCAGCGTGCTCAATGGGCTGATCGGCGGACATGTCCCGAATAACCTGCGTCACCGGCGCGACGAGCGAATAAGGATTTGCATCGGTGTGGATGAACAGGCGACCGCCAAAAATTGGACCCTCTTGGAAGGGGGTATAGACCGTCACCATGGGCTCAGGAAGGACATGTAGGTCGTCAATGTCGGCGGTCACGCCGATGATGCGGTGCGGCGCAGCGCTGACCCCGGGTGCGAATTGCAGCACGGGATCAGTCCAATAGACATGCCGATTGAGGGGATCTTGATTGGGGAACATGCGCTGCGCGAGAGTCTGACTGACGATAGCAACGGAATCGTTCTTTTGGCCGTCGGAATCATTGAAATCACGGCCGGCGATGATGGGAACGCCGAGCGAGGCAAAGAATCCGGGAGAGATGACGCGCATATGCGCGCGAGGGTCTTCATTGGGAACATGAACATGACCATCGGCGGAGAATTGCATACCGAAACCGAAGCCGCCATCGCGCCAGGGAGCAACCATGCCGAAAGAGGTCGTGTTCACGCCGGGTAGCGCATCCACGCGACGAATCGATTCCTTGTAGAAATCGACGACTTGCTGAGGCGCCTTTCCGTAGGACATCGCGGGAACGTTGACGACGAGGACGTGGCGCGTGTCGAAACCTCGACGCGCCGTTTGCAGTGCGATCAGCGTAGTGATCAACATAGTTGCGCCGGCCAGCAGCACGAAGGATGCGGCGATTTGTGTCACCGCGAAGATCCGCTGGCGGCGGCTGGTGCTGCTGGTTATGCGCACGCTGCCGCTCGATAGGCTAAGGCCATTGGACGTTTCCGTCGACGGCAGGCGCGGGACAAACGCCAAAATCACCGCGGCGACGATGGCCAGCGCCGCTCCCACCCAGAGCATGCTGTTGTCAACGGTCAGATCTAGGGCGCGCACGGAGAAGCGCGAGGCGTAGCGGGCCAGGATGGCCACCATCGGCTGTGCGTTCATTACACCGAGCGCGGCGCCGGCGCCACAGAGTAGAAGGCTTTCGGCCAGCAGCATGCGGCGCAGCGCTCCGGTGCTTGCGCCCAGGGCCGCGCGGATGGCCAGCTCGCTTTCGCGGCGAACGGTGCGCGTGAGAATCAGGTTGGCGACATTGGAACAGGCGATGATGAAGACGAGCGCG
>QHYF01000437.1 GCA_003224075.1 Acidobacteriota bacterium | reverse complement strand
CGGATATCCTGTCCGACTTGGCCGCGGCTTTGGCCGGCAGTCTGGGGATCGCGCCCACCGCCAACGTGGATCCGGAGCGGCGCTTTCCGTCGATGTTCGAACCCATTCACGGCTCGGCGTTCGACATCGCCGGGAAGGGAATTGCCAATCCTGTCGGCGCGTTTTGGACCGCCGCGTTGATGCTGGAACATCTGGGAGAGAAGGATGCCGCCCTGCGGTTAATGCAAGCGGTGGAACGCGTGACGGGTTCAGGTCTTCTTACCCCCGACCTAGGCGGGAAAGCGACAACACGGGAGGTCACCGCCGCGGTTTGTGATGCGCTACACAGCTCGAGTACCTGAAAGAGATTTCGAGGGGGGGTTGCTAAAGAGCGGATGAGACTGATGTGCCGGCGGCGGCGAAAACGGTGGCCATCTCCGCTTGCGCGAAGGAGAGGAAGCACTGCACTACGACCGGGTCAAACTGCGTGCCGCTGGCTAGGATGAGCCGGCGGATGGCCATGGCATCGAAAGCGTCGGTCACCGACACGATTCGAGAAACGAGGGGAATCTCCTGTTCTTTTAAACCCGCAGGATAGCCCTTGCCGTCAAAATTCTCATGATGGTGAAGAATATGCAGCGCGGCGCGTTCGAAACCCGGAAGCATGCGCAAGACAGCCCAGCCGTATTCCGGGTGTTTTTTCATCAGGGCATATTCGTCTTCGTCGAGGCGTCCGGGCTTTTTCAGAATCGAGTCCGGAATTCCAACCTTGCCGATGTCGTGGAGAAGCGCAGCGACTTCCAGGTTTTGGAGTTCTGGTTCTTCGAGGCCAAGCTCCTGCCCCACGCGCATGCCCCATTCCGCCAAGCGAGTGCTGTGCACTCCGGTATTGAGATCTTTCAGATCCAACAGTTGGTTAAAAGCGCAGATCACCGAGCTGCGCAGGGCAGAAAACTGCTCCTCGACTTGCTTGATGCGCAGCGAATCCGGTGTCCCGTGAAGAATCGAGTCCATGATGAGCACCGAAGCTGGGCTGGACGGCACAGTGATTACCAGCACAACAGGAGGCACGAGCCGGATGTTGAGCTGGAACTATTCACCCACGAGGAAATCGCCTGATACGCGTCGAGGCGGCCATAGTGGAGGTCGGGCGTGAGCTGAACCGCATGAGACAATGCACTGGCCGCTTTTGTTTGGTTGAGAGAAGACTTTGCGTTCAAGAGCAGAGCCGCCGTGCCGGCCACCAACGGAGAGCTGAAGGAGGTCCCAGAAGCGCTGCCGTAAGTTCCGCCGGGGAAAGTGCTGATGACATATTCGCCGGGCGCGGCGATCCAAACGTCGGTCGAGCCGTAATTGGAAAAGGAGGAGCGTGTGTCCCAATTCGTTGTCGAAGCGATGCCCATCACCTTACCGTTGACGGCTGCCGGGTACACCGGCGCGCTGGTGCTTTCATTGCCGGCCGCGGCAACTAAAATGACGTTGTTCTTGTTCGCGTAGGAGATGGCTTGATTTAACGCAGGTGACGGTGCGGACACGTCAAAGCTCATGTTCACGACGTTGGCGTGCTGCTGTACGGCGTAATACAAAGCCGCGACGATATTGGAGAGATACCCGCTGCCATTGGATGTGAAGGCCTTGAGGGGCAGAATTTTGGCCTTGGGAGCTACCAGATGCACGAGTCCCGTCGTCATCGTCCCGTGCCCAAATGCTGAATAGGGGCCGCCGTCCAGAATGGCCGCCGAGGACTGGTCGAGGATGGCAGCACTGGATTGTTGCACGATTACAGGTTGACCCTGAGAGTTCCCGTTTTGGTTCCCGTTCTGCAATAGAGGCACATCCAACCATTCGGAAGCGCCGGGTTGGTTGCGCGTGAAGTCGTATCCGGGCAGGAGGACAGGGTAAAGGACAGGGTGTGTGGTATCCACACCTGTATCAATGACGGCCACAATCCCGGTTCCGCTGACGTTGAAGCCTTGCTGTGCGTCGGTGAGGCGGATGATTTGCGCCGCGGGTTGGGTGGCATAGGCGTGTGTGACGACGGTACCGTAATAGTTTACGGGGGTCGTGTCGTTTAGCCCTGGAGGTATGACGCTCATGGGTCTCAGCGGAATCGGCAAGAGGTTATCAGGCTCGACGCTTTGGATACCCAGAAGCGATTCCAGGAGGCTCAGTGTGCCATTAAGAAGAGCTGATATGAGATTACCGGAATATGTCACTAGGTAGGTCTGACCGATTGAGCCATCCAATGAGCCTTGAACTTGACATCCTGCGGACAAGCACAGATTCACGACGGAGGCCAGTCCTCCAGTCGTGCGGACGATGTAGCGGTTCTGCGCTGCGGCGGGTTTCGCGTCAACGAGGATGAAGGCGATCAGGATCAGCAAGATGTATAAACTGCGTTTCATTGAGTTTGTCCCTTCCAGGGTTTTCCTGGTCGTGAATTATTCAGCCATCGGCACAAAGGGATAGGGACATAGTTTTTCGAAATTCTCCCCTTGGGCCAATGGTACGCATGAGCTTTCTGTGTCAATCACGGGAACTACCTCCCTTTGGTACTCTCGTACCATCCAGGAAATACCTGAAAACTCGATAAGGCGATTGCCGGTCATTCTTTCGCTCCCGGCAATTGGTCCAGCGCATCTCGGAGCGAAATGACGATCGGCTTTCCACCGCGGCCAGGGAAGGAAAGCTCCAAATCCCCGGAGTTTTGGACATCGCCGCGAAACTCGCCAAACTGATTCGTCACCGTGTGGATA
>QHYF01000436.1 GCA_003224075.1 Acidobacteriota bacterium | reverse complement strand
TGCTCGGAAATCTGCTGCGGCTCCGCCGGAGTCTACAACGTCACGCAGACGGAAACATCGTTACAATTGCTCGCCGAAAAAATGCGCCACGCCCAATCCACTGGCGCCCAAGCCATCGTTACCGCCAACCCTGGATGCCTCTTGCAACTTCGCGCCGGTGCCGCCCTCCACCGTACCGGCCACGAAATCCTCCACGTCGTCGAACTTTTGGACCGGGCGCAATCATGAATCACCGCTCCCCATCTGCGGCCCACTTACCTCGTTACTTCCTTGCTTCTTTGCTTTCTCTCTCCAAAAACGACTCCGCCCCTCCCGCGGCGATGGGGGCATCCGCAGAAAGGGCGTGGCGTCTTCAGGAGAGAAGATTGTGTTAACCGCTTCGCGGTTACCAGAAACGTCTATCGCTTTGCGGTCGCCTGAAACCTTGACAGTCTTACGGTCGCCAGGAACGGTGTTGAAACTCAGTTGTCCGCTGGAGGTGGCGGAGGTGGCCCCTGCTTGAATATCACATTACCGTGGCGGCCGGGTCTGCCTTCGGTCAGCGTGTAGTCCGGCGGCACCGTGAAGAGCGACGCAGCCGGCTCCGACCGCTGCATGTTCGTCAGCGTGTAAGTGGTTTCGCCAAATCGCGGGTCGCTCCGCTTGCTCATGACCATGATTTGCAGATCGTTGGAATACCAGCTCTCATGAACAATGGTAATTGGTTTTTCGTTTCCGATTTGGCCCGCGGGAATCGTACGCGTGAACCGCGTTCCTTGCGCGCTCACTCCAGCGATCGTCTGCGTGCCCAGATCCTCTTGCTTCAGGTTACTATCCGTAATTTCGCGTTGCTTCCAGCGTTCCATCTTGCCCTTGACCGCATCTTTCATCGCGCCTTTCATTTCGCCAAATCGCTTCCCCATCTGCTCGGCGGTCTTCGTGTCGGGATGCAGGATGAAATTCGCATTCGCCACGGGATCATTGATGAACACAAACGACTTCGGCTCTCCGGAGGTTGCCAGAGGGCCAATCGCCGGAAGCGTCACTTCCTTGCGGAAGCGGCCCTGGCTGTCGCGAAAAAGATTCGTCTGCGTCTTCCGCGAGATGCGGTTGCCATCCGCCAGCGTCTGCATCGTTTCGGAAACAGCGACCGCGCTGAACGGCGCACCGGTCACAACTTTTCCGCCGTGCATCCCTTCAAAGCCCAGCAACTCGATGCGCTCACCGATGGGCCCGGCCATCCAGCCTACGCCCGCCTCGCCCTGCATCATTTCCGCATGCGGTGGAGGCGGCGGTGGCGCCTGCTGTGCTCCTGCCAATCCAGCGCTCAATCCCAGCGCTCCACAGAGGATCAAGCTCATGCCTAATGTGCGATTCATCATTCCTTCTCCTCTTCTCTCCCGAACTGTTGCGAACTCTTTGTCGCGGCGATTTCCGCAACGCCCGCTTTCAGCCGCGCGATCCATGCCGCAAACCAGGCTTGTTGCTCTTGCCATTCCGAGCGAACCGCGCGTGTTGTTTTTTCCAAAAACGCCGTTGTTCCCATCGCTCCGTCCTTCTCCGCAACGCGGCTCGCGCGGTTTTTTGATCGTCCCAGCGCTATTGCGGCAGCCGCACCGCTTGCGGCAATCCGTCATCTCCAACGAGCAGATCCACCTGTATCCATTCGCTGGCGCGCTCTTCATTGACGGGCAAACCCAGCGCGCCCAGCGCGCCGCGTTGCATGCGCACACGCAAAATCGCGGCCTCATCGGTATCCGCCGGCAAGACTCCCGGCAGCAAAGTCGTTGTTCGCCAGAAGCGTTTCAGGTTCCACAGTTTCCGCCGCGTCCAGCCGCTGAGATCCACTTGCACCCTGCACTGGCGCCTCATGGTTCTTCACGCGGCTGCCTTCATTCGCAGGAAGATGGACTGCACTCGGTGGAGATGCCAGATGCATCGTTGCTTCTTCTTGCTGGCTCTTCCGCCAATTTCTCCAGCTCACCGCGCCGACCAGAACCGCTGCCGTGGCCAGCGCCCAGGCCGCAACTACGGCCGCTCGCCGCATCTTCAACGTGCCATGTTGCGTGCGGAACTCTTGGCGCAACCGCATCTCCACGCGGGCCGGGGCCTGGGCCGCGGCGGTGTCCTCGGCGAAGGCCCTCAGCTCAACGCGAGCCGTTTGCCAGGAATCCTGCAGGGTTGCGCAGCGCGGACACGCGCTCACATGCTCCCGCGCCGCCGCGCGCTGGACTTCGCCGAGCGAAGCGTCGCGCTCTGCGTTCAATCCAACCGCTTCAAATTCTTCACACGTCATTTCGCACTTCCCTCGCGATGCATAACTTCGTTCACCGCGCCGCGCTCGCGCGCCGCGGCAGATCCCGCAGCATCTCGAGCTTGGCCATCAGCAGAGCCCGCCCGCGATGCAGCCGCGAGCGAATCGTCCCGATGGGACAGCCGGCCATTCTCGCGGCCTCCTCGTAACTCATCTCTTCCAGCTCGCACAAAACCACCGCTTCGCGAAACTCCGCTGGCAAATCCAGCACCGCGGTCCTCACTTGCTCGCTCCGCTCGCGCTTTTCCGCCCACGTCGCCGGCGTGGACGTATCCTGCAAGACAATTTGCGCTCCGGTTCCGTTTCCGTTCTTCTCCTCAAGCGATACTTCCCGCGGCAAGCGTTCCAGGTGTTTCATCACCCGGTTTCGCGCTATGCCATAGAGGAATGCCCCGAGGGTTCCGCGCTTGGCGTCGTATTTCTTTGGCTCACGCATCAAGATCATGAAAACGTCCTGCACAATCTCTTCGGCGGCCCAAGCGTTCCCCGTCATGCGCAGCGCGAAGCGGTACATCGACGCCTGGTGCCGCCGGTACAGGAGCGTGAATGCCTCCTCATCACCCTTGGCGGCCCGCCGCAACAGAACGTCGTCTCTCTCTTGTTCGGCGATCCTCATCTCTCCTGGTAAGACGTTCTGCCCGGTCTTATCTATCACTTCCCGGCATGGTAGGAAAAAGTTCCCGCTCGAAGCGGTTCTCTGGCCATCAGGCTTGGAAGCTCCTGGTTTCACAACAGGTTAGACGCGGTCCGAGTCTCCTGCGTGTCCGGAAAGAATCAGAAGTTGCTTGGCTATTTTTTCGTCGGCTTGAACATTCCTGCGGCAACCCGCGTGACGAAGCGGCGCGGAACCAGGCGTTCGCCGTGTGCGCCCAAGTAATTTCCAAGCCCGGAAATCACGTAGCTTTTTCCAGCCGCGAGCGCCTTCAGCCCGGTGCGCGCTACTTTTTCCGCGGTCTCGGCCTTTCGAATGAATTTCTCCTGTCCGGCCACGACATGAAATTCCGACTCCGTCGAGCCTGGGCAGAGCGCGCAAACGCGAATTCCGTAAGGCCTCATCTCTTCAGCAAGTCCTTCCGCGAAGAGCAGGTCAAAAGCTTTCGTGGCCGCGTAGGTTGAAATGTAGGGAACGGCTTGAAAGGAGGCGGTGGAGGCGAGGATGAGCACATCGCCGCGCCGCCGCGCGACCATCTCCGGCAAATACAGTCGCGTCAAGTGGACTACCGCGGCGCAGTTCACCTGAACCATGTCGAGCAAAGGTTGCTTCTCAACCCAGGAAAATTCACCGTAACGGCCGAAGCCGGCGTTGTTGATGAGCAGATCGATTTCGATTCCTTTTTCTTTGGTGAAGCCAAAAATTTGCTCCGGCGCGCCCGGCTGCGCCAGATCCGCCACAAACACTTCCGTTTTTACTCGATGCTTCGTGTTCAGCTCATTCGAAAGGTCCACCAAGCGTTCCTTGCGCCGGGCCGTCAACACCAGATGCGTTCCGCCAGCGGCCAGTTCACGCGCCAGCGCCACGCCGATCCCCGCGCTCGCTCCCGTCACCAGAGCCCATTTTCCGCGCCATTCGGAGGTCATCAGCTTGCTCCCGGTGTCATTGTTTGACTGCTCTCGCCTTTCGCCGGGGGCAGACCCGCATCCTCAGCCGCCACGCGCCCAATCACCGACCAATCCTTCTGCGCGTTTCCCCGGGCCATGGCGGTTACGAAGCGGTCGTGAATCACGCTGGCCACCGGCATGGGGACGCTGACGGTCTCGGCGGCCTCAAGCAACAGGCGCACATCCTTGAGACCGAGTGGCAAGG
>QHYF01000439.1:1895-5140 GCA_003224075.1 Acidobacteriota bacterium | reverse complement strand
GATCCCCCGCTGAACGCCAAGTAAATGAATCAAATTGGGCCTATACTTCATTTTTGTAAGGCTGCATAGAAAAGGCAGCATGGAACTGATTACTCCCAGCCTGATAGTAATTAGGGAGCGAATGAAATGAACGCTATGCGTGCGCTTGCCTACGTCTGTTTTTTCGTCAACTCTGCCCTAGCTTGCTCGCCACGAGTTACACTTGTTCCCCAACAGCATGGCGAGAGTCTTCAGGAAGCGCAGACCAAGACGGACGCCGAAAGAGATTTTCGTTATCCAAAATTCGAACTCAAGGGGAATCTAGCCAAGATCTTCGAAATAACCGACTGCGAGTATATCTCAGGCATGACCTGCCGCATTCACTACAATGGGTCTCTNNNNTACCCACACAAGTGTTTTTCATGCAGTTCGATGAGCGCGGCCGCCAGTCCGGAGCCCGAGTGCGGCTCATTTACCCGAAACTCGAACCTGGCGAAACGGGCCGAGCAACCTTCCGAATCCGCATCCATCCAACGAAGGTCGTGTTGGAGGGCGAGTGGAAGGGCCCATGGAAAAATCCATACTAGCTTTTTGTCTGCCGTCTGGGATATCCGAGGCCAAGGATTCATTTCGCATTTCACACGCCCGTTGTTAACAGCCCCCGTTTTTCAGGCGTCTTGTCTCCTGAGGGTCGAAACGATTCGAAAGGAGACTCGAAACCAATGACATTCAATCAGATTCGTTCATCCCGGTTCGCTATTGCGCTCGCGGCGGCCGTGCTGTGTTTCGCAAGCGTCGGTCAGGCCGGCCCGCCGCTCATTTGCCACACCATTGAAATCGGGCAGGCAAAGTCCTTGCCGTGGATCAGTCACAACTGGAACCTCAGCGGCGGCGAGAATTACGACACGAAGTACCTCGTCCGAGACACGCTCGAAATTCTCGCGCCAAGCCTCGAAATTCTCGCGCCAAGCACCCCTGTCCTCGTTCGCATGGAAACGCTTCGCCGCGCCACCCTGTACGCGCGCAGAGATCCCATTGCCGCAAAAGAACTCCTCGCGCGGCTTCACGCTCGCGCCACGTCCGCGGAATCCTCAGGCCACCCTGATGCCTTGGCCTGGTTTGACGCCGGCTATCTCGCGGAAACTTACAAGCAGTGGATCGGTCAGGCGTGGATGCGTGTTTCGAAGGAGGAACAGAATCCCGCCGCGGGCGTCGATGGTTACGCGCTAGTGAAAAAGGCGCTCGCCTTGCGCGGCCCCTCCCAAAATGGAGACGACGCGCAAATGGAATTTGCCGCCGCGCTGATCACTCTCTCCGGCCCGGCAGACGAACATCACCAGCACGCCCAGAAAGCCATCGCCGACGCAAAAACCGACCCTCTCCTGGCTCAGAACCTCGCCAGCCGTTTCATCGGCCCCCAGACCGAGACCATGTCCGAACTCCTGGCCAAAAAATAGCTGCCTAGATCGATTAACGATAGGACTTACGGACTGCTCCCTGAGGGGCGCACCTTCCATGCGCCCCTCCCAGGCCAGAAAAGGCAAACTGCAAACTAGCTTGCTACGCAAGCCAAATCTCGCAATCTGGCCCAGCAAATCTCGCTCTTGACATCCGCCAACCCTTCAGGCATAAACAATTTAGCTGCGGTTGCGGCGAGCGTGGCTCCGACCGAGTCGAAGCTACACTTAACACGTGGCGATTTAGGGCAACTTGCTCCACGTAAAAAACTGCTAAAGAGCTGGCAGAGTTTCCCAGAAGTTTTCTGAGACCCTCCGAGCACTTTGGCACGGAGGGTTTTTCGTTTTATCCCCTCCACGCTGCCTCAAATCGAGTTCCACGTAAATGCGTTGATTCTGTAGAAGCCGGGCCTTAGCCCGGCAATTCGACCGGGCGACGCGCATTGGCCCGATGCGTCTTCTGCCCGGTGAAAAAGGTGACCCAATGTCCTTCCTTTACGAACTGCGATGTAAAGAATGCGGCAAAACCTGGGGCAACGTCCCGCGTTCGTTCTGTGAAGACTGCTTCTCTCCTCTCGAGGTTTCCTACGACTACGACTCTCTCAAGAAAATCGCGCGCCGCGAAAATCTCGCCGCTCGCCCTTTCAACATGTGGCGCTATGCCGAACTCCTTCCCCTCCCCGAAGACTTCTCCGCCCCCAACGCCACTGGCGGCACGCCGCTGGTCGCCTCGCACAATCTCGCTTCGCAATGGGGCCTGAAGAATCTGTATTTCAAAAACGACGCCGTCTGCTTCCCTTCTCTTTCCTTCAAAGACCGCGTCGTCGCCACGGCTCTCACGGCCGCCCGCCGCTTTGGCCTTGAGACTGTCGGCTGCTCCTCTACCGGGAACCTCGCCAATGCCGTTGCTGCACAAGCCGCGCAGCAAGGCTTCGACGCGTGCGTTTTCATCCCCGCCGACCTCGAACCTGCCAAGGTGCTCAACACCGCGGTCTACGGCGCGCGCATCGTGCGCATCAACGGCAACTACGATCACGTCAGCCGCTTGTGCGCGCAGATTGCCGACCGCTTTCAGTGGGGCCTCGTCAACGTCAACCTGCGCCCCTATTACTCCGAAGGCTCGAAGACCCACGGCTTCGAAATCGCCGAGCAGCTTGGTTGGACGCTCCCCGACAACGTCGTCGTCCCCATGGCGGGCGGCTCGCTCATCACCAAGATTGCCAAAGCTTTCAAGGAACTCGTCATCCTCGGCTGGGTCGAGCCCAAGCCCGTAAAATTCTTTGGCGCTCAAGCCACCGGCTGCTCGCCCATCTCGGATGGCGTGAAGCGCAATCTTGTTCGCTTCGCGCCGCAGAAGCCCCACACGATCGCCCGCTCGCTCGCCATCGGCAATCCCGCCGACGGCCCCTTTGCGATGAAGCTGATTCGCGATTCCGGCGGCTGGGCCGAAGACATTTCCGATCCCGAGATCGTTGCCGCCATCAAGCTCCTCGCCGAAACTGAAGGCATCTTTACGGAAACCGCTGGCGGCGTGACGGCAGGTGTCACGAAAAAACTCATCGCTCAAAATCGCATCAAGCCGGACGAAACTACCGTCGTCTGCATCACCGGCAACGGCCTGAAAACCACCGATGCCATCGCCGCGGAATTCCCGGCCACCGAAGCCATCGCCCCGCGCCTCGACGCCTTCGAAGCCTATCTGGACACGCAGCTCGGCGCCACGGCCTCAGCCGCCGGTGGCAAGCGGTAGAGGTGGAGCACTTGTGGTGAGCGCAGCCGAGCCATGCTGCGCCTCAGCTTGGCTGTATC
>QHYF01000439.1:0-1867 GCA_003224075.1 Acidobacteriota bacterium | reverse complement strand
AACTCGAAATGCCCGTTACGATCGAAATCCCTACGGCGTTCCGCCGCTTCACCGAGGGCGCGCCGCGGGTGGACTGTAGTGCCACCACCATCGCGGAAGCCCTCAACGAACTCACTACCCGCTTCCCTGCTCTCAGCCGCCACGTCCGCGACGACCAGGGCCAAATCCGCCAGTTCCTCAATGTCTATCTCAACGAGGAAGACATCCGCTTCCTGGGCGGGGAATCCTGCGCTCTCAAGGAAGGCGATCGCGTTCTCCTCGTCCCTTCGATTGCGGGCGGATGCTGACTGCACCCATCGCTGGCGGCTATGGCGTGTAAAACCCCCGCGTACGAACTCCACGCCGGCAACCTTGCGCCAGTTGATGAACTTCGCCTCTTCCAACTCGCGCGGATCATCGCAACTTTCTGCCCTGGACCGTGTTTTAGGAAGCATGAGGCCACGGATTGTCATCTACGCTCTCGCTTCCCTGCTCCTTCTGGCGTTTCATGCGCCTTTCCGCGCGCTCGCTTTCCTCATTTCTGAAATCCGTGACCCTAGACCCCTGCAAAGAACCGCGCGTTAACCCGCTGGTGTGCGTTTCCTGCTTCGGCTTTTTCTTTGTTTTTCGGACCAATTCCCTTCTTCTCTGTTCTCTCTGTGCTCTCCGCGCCCTCCGTGTTAAATTCCCGCTCCTTGTACAAGATTGCTTCCAGCAACCGCGTAAGGACTTTCCGTCCGATATCTCTTCTCGAACTCTTCCCGCGTGCACATTGTCCGTATGTCCGTAATGCGATCCACCGCCAGAATGCCGTTTAGATGGTCGATCTCGTGTTGCAGCAGCTCGGACAGATTCCGTTCCACTCCCGCTTGAACTTCTTGCCACTCTCCCCGTAAATCCTGATATCGCACGGTGACATCCCGGTGGCGCTCCACCTGCATGAAAATCGACAGGAAACTCAGGCACGCGTCCCACACTACGATTTTTTCTTTGCTTCGCTCGATAATTTCAGGATTCACCAGCGGCCATGGGTCCTCGCCCGGCAATCGCAGGAAAATCACGCGCCAATTCGCGCCAATTTGCGGCGCCGCGATGCCCCGCCCATACCCCGTCGTTTCTCGCCAATACGCCAGCGTGTCAGCGAGATCCTCCACCAGCGTCCGAACCTCCGGTGCCGTCGGGTCTTCCACCTTCTTTGCTATCTCGCGTAATCCCGGATCTCCCAACTGCAACACGGTTCGAATCGCCATGTCCTTCCTCCTCTGCGAGCTTCCGCGTTCGGCGCCTGCCTCAACCCGGTCGGGGCGTATCCGTTTTATCTTAATTCTTTCTTCGCTTTCGTTGACGCCGTGTCTTCTGCGTCAAATCTCCTCCGGTTTTTCCCACTTCCCCGATTCCGCCGCACGGAACACGGCCTCAATCACCGCCATATTCGCAATCGCATCTTCCAGTGGCACCGGAACCTCGCTCTCCTCACGAATCGCCCGCGAGAACGCGTCTCCTTGCACGGTATATTGGTTGCAAGTGGGAATTACTTCCGTCATTACTCCGCTGCCCAGGGCGTCTCTCCCGTCATCAACAAGAATTTCGCACGGCCGGTCGTTCGGCGCATTGAAGGGAATCTTGATCTCGATCCGTCCCTTGGTCCCCAAAAATTGCATGCGCTGGTACCGCACCAGTTGCGTGCCGCACGTAAACACCGACTGTCCCGAAGGAAACTCCAATATTGCCGAGGCCAGCCGGTCCGTACCGAATTCCGGATCCCTCTCGGCGATTCCCGCTACTCGCAATGGCTCTTCTCCGAAAATCCAGCGCGACGTCGTAATCGGGTAGCACCCGATATCCATCAACCCGCCGCCGCCCCACTCCGCCACGTTGCGCACATTTT
>QHYF01000438.1 GCA_003224075.1 Acidobacteriota bacterium | reverse complement strand
CTCTCCGATCACGCCCCTGCGAACGAGCTCACGCGTCCTCAGCCATTGTGGATGCGTTTTCACCATGAATGCTTCGCCTATCTTTACGCCACACCCGTCCCGCGCGGCCAGGAGCGTTTTCGCCTCCGCAACCGTTAAACTCAAGGGCTTCTCGCACAGCACGTGTTTCCCTGCCTCCGCCGCGTTGATCGACCACGGCACATGAAGATGGTTTGGCAAGGGATTGTAAATCGCCTCAATCTCCGGGTCC
>QHYF01000072.1 GCA_003224075.1 Acidobacteriota bacterium | reverse complement strand
GTTGCCGTAGACGTCAGGCATTCCTGAGGTCAGTGTGCCTGCAAAGGATGACGTGCCAATGGTTGCATAGTCGCATACCGGAAACTAAGCCTCTACTTGCATGTTTCGAGTGTTGACTCAGACTGGGCAATGCACCAAGATTTGATTGAGAAGGTTTCCCGACGAACGCGCAAACCTTCATTTCAACCACGGAGGTGCCTGTGCGAACCATTGTCAAAGGTGACGCGGGTGGGTGTGCCTCTGTGGGTTGCTTGCGCTAACCACGTCACCCCTCCCGCTTTTCAGATCCACGACAACCCATGAAGTTCTGATCTGCCGCCAGCGGCGGCCGTGTGTTGTGTCAATTGAACATCACCGCAAAGCGGTGAATTGAAGGCATGACCGCAAAGCGGTGAATGCTGCGGGAGGATTTAGCAATGTCTCTTTCGCGATGGGGATGGAATTCGTATTTTGAGGCGTTGTGGGGCGACAGGGACCGAGGAAACGCAGTGCCCGCGCGGGTGATTGCGCAGCAACGAAGATTCTGGCGTGTCGCGGGAGATTTCGGTGAAGGCTGGGCGGAAGCCGCCGGCAGATGAAAAAGGCGCAGAATGGCCGGCCGTCGGCGACTGGGTGGCCGTGGAACTCCACGATGCGGCTGCGGCCGCGATTCGGGAGGTTTTGCCGCGGCGCAGCCAGTTTGTCCGCAAATCGCCGGGAAAGAAAATTGAAGAGCAAGTCATCGCGGCGAATGCGGATGTGGCGTTGCTGGTGTCCGCACTGGACGGCGACTTCAATCCGCGCCGCGCGGAACGCTATCTCGCGCAATGCTGGGAGTCCGGCACGCGGCCAGTGATTGTGCTCAACAAAGCGGATGTGTGCACGGGATGGCGGGACAAGGCGCGCGAAATGGAACGCGTCGCGCAAGGCACATCCGTGTGCGTGGTGAGTGCGAAGACGGAGCAGGGGCTGGACGAGCTGAAGAAGTTTCTGACGCCGGGGGAGACGCTGGTGCTGCTGGGCTCATCGGGAGTCGGCAAATCGACGATCGTGAACAGGCTGCTCGGCGAATCGCTGCAAGAGGTCCAGCCGGTTCGCGAGGGAGATAGCCGCGGAAGGCATACCACGACGATGCGTGAACTATTTGTGTTGCCGGGCGGGGCGCTGCTAGTGGATACGCCGGGCCTGCGCGAGTTGCAGTTGTGGGATGCGGCCGAGGGTGTTTCGCAGGCTTTTGCCGATATCGATTCTCTGGCGGGGCAATGCCGGTTCAGCGATTGCCGGCATGAAACGGAGCCGGGATGCGCCGTGCAGGCGGCCGTGAGAGCGGGGACATTGGATGAAGCGCGTCTCGAAAACCGCCGCAAGCTTTTGCGCGAGCAAGAGTTTCTGCGGCGGAAAATCGATCCTGAAGCAAGACATGTGGAAAAACAGCGCATCAAGCATCTCATGCGGGAGGTGCGGCAAATCCACCGTGACAGGAAATCGGACTAAGTGTGGGCAACGCGTTTGTGGATGAATTCGACGATGTCCTGCGTGGAGGTGCCGGGGAGGAAAATTTCCGCGATGCCGGATTGCTTGAGGGCGGGGATGTCGGCTTCGGGAATGATTCCGCCAACGAGGACGGTGACGTCGCTCATGCCTTTGTCGCGGAGAAGGCGCATGAGTTGAGGGCAAATGGTGTTATGGGCGCCGGAGAGGATGGAGAGGCCGATGACGTCGACGTCTTCCTGGACGGCCGCGGAAGCGATCATCTCCGGGGTCTGGCGAAGGCCGGTGTAAATAACCTCCATACCGGCGTCGCGCAGCGCGCGGGCGATGACCTTGGCGCCGCGGTCGTGGCCATCCAATCCCGGCTTTGCGATCAGCACTCTGATTTTCTTTTCTGGCATTTCTCTTTCTCTTCTCTGTGAACTCTGTGTTCTCAGTGGCCTCTGTGTAGGTTTTTTCCCTAATCTCTGGGCTCGAACACGAACCGCCTGATTCCATCTTTCAGGATTGTCACATTGAAATTGATGAGTAATCCGATTCTATAGCCGGAGAGGCGCAAGTACGTCAGCATGATGGCTTCGTGTACCGGCGAAAAGGCCTCAATCGACTTGAGTTCCAACATGACTTTCCTTTCGACCACTAAGTCAAGTCGAATAGCCGCATTCAAGTTTCACTTCTTTGTAGACCACCGGAACTGGAACTTGCCGCTGGACGCCTAATTTGCGAAGTGTCAGTTCGTGACAGAGGCACTCCTCGTATGCGGATTCCAGAAGGCCGGGTCCCAAAAGCCGGTGAACCTCAATCGCGGCTCCGATGATTTCATGAGTGAGCTGATGGCTGTCCATAAAACCAGGAATTTACACAGAGCACGCTGAGAACACAGAGTTCACAG
The DNA here is from genome assembly GCA_003224075.1 of Acidobacteriota bacterium. Taxonomy (GTDB): domain Bacteria; phylum Acidobacteriota; class Terriglobia; order Acidiferrales; family UBA7541; genus Acidiferrum. Next base: position 6,902 of record QHYF01000072.1, on the reverse strand, counting down.
AGAAGAAAAACATGAGCTAGGTGATGGCGACTTCTTCGTAGGTGCCGAAGATATCGCGCATGGCGTCGCAGATTTCGCCGAGAGTGGCGTAGGATTTCACGGCATCGTAGATGAAGGGCATGAGATTGTCTTTGCCCTTGGCGGCGGCGCGGAGGGCATTGAGGCGGCGATCGACTTCGGCTTTGGAACGCTCGGCGCGGAGTTTGCGGAGCCGCTCAGCCTGGCGGTGGGCGACGGTTTCGTCGATCTGCAGAGTCTCAAGCGGCTTTTCTTCGGCGACGTAATCATTCACGCCGACAATGATTTTTTCTTTCTTGTCCACAGCCATTTGGTAGCGGTAGGAAGCTTCCGCAATTTCGCGCTGTGGGTAGCTGCGTTCGATGGCCGCCACCATGCCGCCCATGGCGTCGATTCGCTCGATGTAGTCCCAAGCGCCGCGCTCGACTTCGTTGGTCAAGGTCTCGACAAAATACGAGCCACCGAGCGGATCGACGGTATTCGTGACACCGGTTTCGTGGGCGATGATCTGCTGCGTGCGGAGAGCGATCGTGGCCGCGAACTCGGTGGGGAGCGCCCAAGCCTCGTCGAGAGAATTGGTGTGCAGCGATTGCGTGCCGCCGAGGACGGCGGCGAGGGCCTGAACCGCGGTGCGCACGACGTTGTTGAAGGGCTGTTGCGCCGTCAAAGAGCATCCCGCCGTTTGCGAATGAAAACGCAGCGCCCAGGAGCGCGGATTCTTCGATTTGTAGCGCTCGATCATGGCTTTGTACCAGATGCGGCGCGCCGCACGGTATTTGGCGATCTCTTCGAAGAAATCATTGTGCGCGTTGAAGAAGAAAGAAAGCTGCGGCACAAATTGATCCACATCGAGGCCGCGGCGCATCCCCCATTCCACGTACTCCATGCCGTCGCGTAAGGTGAACGCCAATTCCTGAATGGCCGTCGAGCCCGCCTCGCGGATGTGATAGCCGCTGATGGAAATGGTGTTGAACTTCGGGGTGTTCTTCACGCCGAATTCGAAGGTGTCAATCACGAGCCGCATCGAGGGTTCCGGCGGGTAGATGTATTCCTTCTGCGCGATGTATTCCTTGAGGATGTCGTTCTGGAGCGTTCCGGAAATTTTCTTCCAGTCCGCGCCTTGTTTTTCCGCCACTGCCAGATACATGGCCCAGATGACCGCGGCGGGGGAATTGATGGTCATCGAAGTCGTAACGTTGGCGAGCGGAATTTTGTCGAAGAGAACTTCCATATCAGCGAGGGAGCTGATGGCGACGCCGCACTTGCCGACTTCGCCTTCGGAAAGCGCGTGGTCGGAGTCGTAGCCCATCAAGGTGGGAAGATCGAAAGCGGTGGAGAGGCCAGTTTGTCCCTGGGAGAGGAGATAACGGAATCGCTGGTTGGTGTCTTCGGCGGTGCCGAATCCCGCGAACTGGCGCATGGTCCAAAGACGACCGCGGTGCATCGTGGAATGGATGCCGCGCGTATACGGCGGCTCACCGGGAAAACCGAGGGCACGCTCAGGATCCCAGTGTGGCAAATCAGCCTTGGTGTAAAGCCTGCGAATCGGATACCCGGAGACGGTCGTGAATTCCGCTTGTCTTTCGGGACTTTTTTCCAAGGTAGCTTGCAGAGTGTTTTTTTCCCAGGCTTGCTCTTTGGAGGATGGCTCGCGATGTACGGAAGAGGGTTCAGCTGGAGGCGCAGCTTGCGTGGTTACCTTTGATTCTTCGCTCATGCTCATCGCTCCCGGGAAAGATTCAAACGACCGTTCGAAACGCCTCGAAGTTCCATGCTATTCGAAAGGCTCCAGACGGGCAAGAGTGGCCGAGCCGAAAAAGTTCCTGAACAAATTACCTTTGACCGCTGTTGAAAGAGAGTTTCTCCGTCCCCACCACTTGCCCGTGCAAGGTGCCGGGAATGAGCGTCTCGCGTTCGACTTCACCGGACTTGGCATCGGCGATCGAGACGCGGTTGACTTCCAGGGTGCGTCCCACGGCGCGCTCGTAATTGGCTTTGGCTTCGACCAAGTCCGCCAGGGCACGAAGCTCGGTGCCCTGCGCTTGGATGAGGTCGCGCTGGGTCTGAATGACGAGATACACGGTCGAGGCGCCGAGCTGATACTTTTTCTGCTCCGCGTCGAAGGTTTGCTGCTGCAGTTCGCGGGCTTTGGCGGCCGCTTCCACGCGGGCGCGGTCCTGTTCCAGCGCGATGTACGTGTTCCGCACATCCAGCAACGCGGCGTTCTTCAACTGCTGCAACTGCGCCTCGATCTGGCGCTGCGTGAGGATCGAGCGCTGGTTGTCCGCTTGCGCCGAACGGTTGCGAATGGGAATCTGCACGTTCAATGACACTTGATAATCGGGGAAATTATTGTGAAACGCCGAACTCATGGCGTCGCCAAAACCGGCCTGTGCCGTGCCATTTGGAGTAAGCTGCGTTGCGGGCAGGAAAAAACCGGGAACCGGATTGCCGTTTGCATCAACGACCGGCGCCCCGGCAACCGTCGCAGAAGTGAACCTCGCCTGGTTGCCCGCGAGTCCGACCGTCCCGTACTGCGCCGTGAGGGTTGCCGTTGGCAACAGGGCGTTGCGCGTCGCTTTGATGTCAATCTCGCCGTTTTGCAGATTGAGCGCTCCTTCTTGAAGCTCGGGCCTCTTCCCGAAGGCCTCCTTTACGGCCTCTTCAAAGGAGGGAGCTTCAATAGCTTCCGGCCGCTGAGGCAGGTCCGTGGGAATGACCTCCACGTTCACAAAATTGGGAGCCAGGGGATTCTTGCTGATGGCGTTCTTCAGGATCTGCTGATTCTGAAGCTGAATCGTTTGCGCAACGATCAGGTTCTGGCGATCGGTGGCGAGTTCGGATTCGGCACGAGTGACATCGAGCGGGGCCATGGTTCCGATCTCGAGCTGTTTCTTGTTGTCGTTATAGAGTTTCTCGGCCACCGTCGCGGCCTGCTGCTGAACTTTCACGTTTTCCCGCGCGAACACAAGCTCCCAATAAGCGGTTATTGTGTTTGTGGTGGTGGTAATCGCCTGCTGTGTAAACGCCCAATCCGCGATTTTGCGATTGTTCTTGGCGATACGAATATTCCTTGTGTTAACCGCGCGCCCAAAGCCATTCAGTAGCTGTTGCTGGAAGCCAACGAAAATCGAAGACTGCACGGATGGGTTGAACAAGTTGGCCCTGGAACTGGAGGAACTGCGAGTGTTGTCCCAAGCCGTAAAGAAAGTCGTTCCGGTTTGGAAACCCTGAGAGTATTGCGTGTTGTACGTGGCGGTGTGCAGGGTCAGCGGTACGAGCGCTGAGACGCCCGTGCCGGTGCCGGAAGTGAGAGGGTTGTTCACCGGAACGTTGCGGTCGTCGTAGCTCAGCGTCGTCGTGATGACGGGGTCGTAGTTCAGCAGGGGATTGTTGGCCGTCGAGCCGCCATACACGGCGCCGGGAGTGACACCGCCAAACCCGCCAGCCCTGGCCTTGAGGATGCCCGTGTCCGCAAACCACGGGTTATAACGCTGCACCACGATGTCCATGCTGTTTTCCAGCGCCAGCTCTACTGCGTCCTGCAGACTCAACTCCAGCTTTCCGTCGTGGATGAGCTGATCGATCCGCGGCGAATTGGTGAGGCCGGGCTCTTCGATCTTGATGGGACGATAGGGATTGATGAGGTTCGGAAAAGGCTTGGGCGCGCGGCTGAAATTGAATTTTGCAGAGCCGAGAGAGATTGGCACGACCGGCGCGGCCGGTTTGGGGGGCGCTGCTTGCGGATTTTGCGGCGCTTCCTGCCCAAAGGCTGGGGAAATAGGTCCACCCACGAGCGTTACGGCTAGTACGGCGGCCAACAGCGGTCGAGCAAACAGCGTCTTCATAGTGCTCCTCACCCTCAAGATTCGTGCCCCAAGGGACTTGAATTGTATTGACTCAACTCTGTAAAACGTTCACAGAATGGAATTTGTTTCAAGAAGTTGACCGTTTTGGGCTCACATCGGGAATTCGGCCGTACTTTGGTCCCACAAGCCTGAGACGGTCCAGAAGCCATCACGTGGGCTGCGCCGCACCGACGGGACGAAAAAAGCAGTCTAACAGGCGCTCTCTTCCTTGACAACGCAAGAGGCGGCGGCTAGGCTGCTGACATTTCGACGCTTAGGAGCGGCCAGCGGTTAGCCGGATGGAATGCTGAAACGCGAAGAATTATTGAGAATGTTCGAGACCGCGGGCGCAATTCGCCATGGTCACTTTGAGCTCTCGAGTGGCCTTCACAGCAGCACGTACGTGCAGTGCGCCCTCGTCCTGCAGTATCCGCGCTTCGCTGAGAGGCTTGGACAGGCCCTGGCGGACCTCTTCTCCGATCTTACGGTCGAAGCGGTTGTGTCACCGGCCCTGGGAGGCTTGATCATCGGCCAGGAAGTCGCGCGCGCGCTGCCTGAGCCAAAGAAGTCCATCGAAGGAGGAGTGCCGGCGCTTTTTGTGGAACGCGACGCCAGCGGCATGATGACCCTGCGCCGCGGTCTCTCGCTCGGTCCTGACCAACACGTCCTCGTCGTTGAAGACGTTTGGACTACCGGGGGATCGACGCAGGAAGCCATTCGCGTGGTTGAAGAGGCCGGGGCGCGAGTTGTTGCCGCAGGTGCACTGATTGACCGGAGCGGCGGGAGCATCGAATTCGACGTGGAGGCCCAGTCGCTCATTCAGCTTCCCATCGCCAGCTACGAACCGGAAGATTGCCCCCTTTGCCGCGACGGAAGCGCGGCGCTCAAACCCGGAAGTCGCTTCGTCCGTTCCGCCGCCTGATTCGATGGTTATCTCCCCTGCATGCGCCATTTCAAGCTTACCATCGCCTACGACGGCACCGATTTCCACGGCTGGCAAATGCAGGCAAACAAGCCGACGATTCAGGGCGAAATCGTCAGCGTGCTCCAGCAGCTCACGCAAGAAAAAATAATATTGCACGGCGCTGGCCGCACCGATGCTGGCGTGCACGCACTCGGCCAGGTGGCCAGCTTTCGAACGCGATCCGGGCTTTCGGCGCAGGAATTTCAGCGCGCGCTGAACGCCTTGCTTCCTCCAACGATTCGAATCGTCGGCGCCGAAGAGGTCGGCCCGGATTTCAATGCCCGCTGGTCCGCGCGCGGCAAGACCTACCGCTATCGCCTCTATCGCGGAAAAGTGGTGCCGCCCGCAATTTGGCGTTACGTTCTCCACTACCCATTCCCGCTGGACGAAGACGCCATGCGCGACGCGGCGGCGCGGTTCGTTGGCATGCACGACTTTGCCTCGTTTGCCGCTTCCACCGGTTCTGAAGACGACGATAAAGAACGCTCCACTGAGCGCGAAATCTACTCGACCGAGTTGGCGCGCACCCCAGACAACGAAGAACTGGTTTTTACCGTTCGCGGCCGTTCGTTCCTGCGTTACATGGTACGCAAGATGGTGGGCACACTGCTCGACGTGGGCCGCGGCAAACTCACACCTGCGGATATCGAGCGCCTCTATGAACTCAGGGACCGCTCCAAATCCGGCCCCACGGTTCCACCGCAAGGCTTGGTCATGGTTGAGGTCCAGCATGAAGAGGCCTGGCGGCTGGGCAGGCCTTAGTCTTGTCCCTGCTACGGACGTGGCATTGGTATCATTGGTATATTGATTGGCGACTTCTTTCCTAAAATACGGTGAGCGCACACGAGACCCTGAAATCAGTTAGAATCGCGCTTATGGCGGCCACAGCCATTCCCGTCGACACGGTGCCCTCGATCAACCCCGCAACGGGGCAAGTCATCGCTTGTTTCGAGAGGACTTCGCCCGAGCGGGTCTCGGAGATCGTGTTCCGCGCGCGCGCCGCTCAATCAACCTGGGCAAAGCTTCCCATCCGCGAGCGATGTGCGAAATTGCGCGGTCTCCGGGAACGCATCATGGCTGCACGAAATGATCTTGCCGATGCTGTCGTCCGCGAGTCCGGCAAGCCGCGCGTCGAGGCCCTCTTCGCCGACGTTTTCGTGGCTCTCGATTCCGCTGAATACTGGTCCAAAAACGCCGCGAACACTCTTCGGACACAACGCGTGCCGCATCACAGCACCGCTGCGAAGGCGAAGCGCGGCTACTTGGCGTGCGATCCTCTTGGGGTCGTTGCTGTCATTTCTTCGTGGAACTATCCGCTCGCCATCCCGCTCAGCCAAATCATTCCAGCCGTCGTCGCCGGGAATGCGGTCGTCTGCAAGACCAGCGACTTCACGCCGCAATGCGGCGCGTTGATCGAGAAACTTTTCATCGACGCAGCGTTTCCGAAGGATCTCGTCACGGTCGTGCAAGGCGGCGGAGAAGTCGGGCAGGCTTTGATTGATGCTGCGCCGGACAAAGTGATCTTCACCGGGAGCGTGGCCACGGGCCGACGTGTCGCTGAAGCCTGTGCGAAAAAATTGATTCCATCGGTTCTCGAACTTGGCGGCAAAGACGCCATGGTCGTTCTCGCGGATGCTGACCTTGACGTGGCATCCAGTGCGGCCGTTTGGGGCGGCTACACGAATTGCGGCCAGGTCTGTCTGTCCGTGGAACGGCTCTTCGTCGAGCAAGGGGTCGCGCAAAAGTTCATCAGGCTTTGCGTTGAAAAAACAAAAAAGCTGCGGCTCGGTCCTGGAACTGACCCTTCGACAGACGTCGGCCCGCTGATTCGTCCACAGCATATTCAGCGCATGAGCGATCTAATCCGCGATGCCGTCTCGCGCGGCGCGAAGGTTCTGTGCGGAGGCAATCCGCGTCCTGATCTCGGGCCGAATTTCTTCGAGCCCACGGTCGTCACGGGGGTCGATTCCTCGATGAGACTTTTCCAGGAAGAGACGTTCGGGCCGATCCTGGCCATCCAAACGGTGCGGGACGCAAAGGAAGCAATCGTCCGCGCCAACGATTCGCCTTTT
>QHYF01000440.1 GCA_003224075.1 Acidobacteriota bacterium | reverse complement strand
AGAGCCAACGAGGCTGACGGGTACGATGGGAACGCCGAGCTGCTGCGCGACGCGGAAGCCGCCGTCCTGAAACTGATTCACGCGCCCATCGCGCGTCCGCCTGGCTTCTGGAAAAATGATCAGGCTTGTGCCGGCATCAATGGCGTCCTGCGTGAGGCGCCACATGCGCTTCAGGTCAGACGGGCGTCGAACGTCCGGAACAGGGACGTTGCCGAAGCGCTTCATCAACCAGCCGTACGCGGGAATTTTGAAGTGGGATTCCAGCTCCCAGCCGCGGACAAACTGCGGGATGGCACAGTAAAGCAGGAAAGGATCGAAAACATTGACGTGATTCGCCACGAAGAAGTACGTCCGGTGGGCATCGAAACCCGAAGAGCGGCGAGCCTCGACACGCGCACCAGAAAGAAGCACGATGCGGCGGCAGAAGCTGCGCTGGAGCCAATCGTGCTTGCGGGAGTCAAGAAAGATTCCCAGAAACACAAGCAGCGGGGCAACAAGGAAGAAGTGCAGGCCGCTGAGGATCCAGAGAATCGCGCTACGCAAGACGAACCAGGCCGGCTTCATATGTAGATGTCCACGGCAGCGGGAAGAATATCGAGCGCGCGGCACTCCAGGCGCACAACTTCTCCATCAATCATGACGTCAACCGCAGCGGGCAGTTTGAATTCGACGTGGCGCACCGCGCGGTGAGAAGCGAGTGGATGCTCGATGTGCGATCCGTCGTAGAGCCGCGGCAGTGTCCGCAGCAAGCCAAGCCGGCCGATCGGGCCCCAGCGCACGAATTCAATGAGCCCATCGGTGGGATCCGCGTGTGGCGCGATGAGCATTGTGCCGCCGGTGTACTTGCTGTTGTTGAACGTCAAGAAAAGAGAGCGCCGCTCGTCCCACTCCCGATCGTCATCGCAGCGCAGGGCAAAAGAGCGCCGGCGCAACTGCACAATGCGGACGAAGACTCCGAGCAAATAACCGAGGTCGCCAAACGGCTTGAACATGCGGTTGGTCAGGGCAGCAACATCAGCAGTGAAGCCAACGCTCAAGAGGTTGAAGGAATAGATTTCGCCCGAAGCGTGGGTCAACCGGAGAAGGTCTACGGCACGTGTGCGCCCTTCGAGAAGTGCCTGCAATGAAGCTTCCGATCCATTTTTCGAAAAATCCCGCAGGAACGAATTGCCCGTGCCCACCGGCAGAAAGCCAAGCGCGACGCGCGCAGCGGATGCGCGATAGGCAAATACACCGTTGAGGATTTCA
>QHYF01000016.1 GCA_003224075.1 Acidobacteriota bacterium | reverse complement strand
AATTCAGCCAGATCCGTGGGCAGTACCGTTATGGCCATTTGTGGGACGTGCCCAATGATCGCTTCACCAACGCCAACGAATTTCTGTTCCAGTTCCTATTCGTGATGGGCGCGCACGGCGCGCACCCCTTCTAATGAAGGTTTCTGGAGATACCATGCGACGCACAAAAATGAGTACTCGCATCAGCGCGCTTCTTGCTGTCTGCGCTCTCGTCTTCACCTTCGTCAGTCCTCCGGCGAGCCGTGCGGACGGCAAACTTCGTATCATGACGGCGACGACAGACCTCGCCGCCCTCGCGCAGGAGATTGGCGGCGAAAAAGTCGACGTCGAATCCGTTGCCCGCGGCTACCAGGATCCGCATTTCGTTGAAGCCAAGCCCAGCTTCCTTCTAAAGCTCCGGCACGCCGATCTTCTCATTGTTGTTGGACTCGAACTCGAGATCGGCTGGCTTCCTCCGCTCATCAGCCAGTCCACCAATCCGAAAATTCAAGTCGGCGCGCCAGGTTACTTTGACGCTTCGCGCTTCGCCAAGATCCTCGAGATTCCCACCGGCGTGGTGACCCGCGCCGAAGGCGACGTCCACCCACTCGGCAATCCGCATTATTGGCTCGATCCCGAAAACGGCCTTCTCATCGCCAAGGGGATTCAGAATAAACTTTCTGAAATGCGTCCCGGCGATGCCGCCTATTTTGCTGAGCGCTATAACTCTTTCGAGCAGCGCATCAAGCAAGCCGATGAAAAATGGCTGGCCGAGATGAAGCCTTATTCCGGCCGCAAAGTCGTCACCTATCACCGCTCCTGGCCCAATTTCGCGGAACACTTTGGTCTCAATGTGGTCGGCTACGTTGAGCCGCGCCCCGGCATTCCACCAAGTCCGCAGCACACTGTCGAGCTGATTGGCCTGATGAAACGCGACGGCGTTAAGGTCATTCTTGTTGAGCCTTACTTCGACCTCAAAACTCCAAACGCCATCGCTCGTGACACCGGCGCGAAGGTCGTCGTCCTCATGCCCTCCGTCGGCGGCGAAAAGGAAATCACCGATTATTTCAAGCTGTTTGATTACGATATTGCCAAGCTGAAGCAGGCTTTCGACGCAACCAAATAACGCTCGGGAGACCGCCGAATGGAAATTCTTCCTTTTTTGCTCGCGCCCTTCGTCGCCAGCCTCATTCTCACCGGGATTCACGCCTATCTTGGCGTGCATGTTGTGGAGCGCGGCGTCATTTTCGTGGATCTCGCTCTCGCCCAAATCGCTGCGCTTGGCGCCACCGTCGCCGTCGTCGCCGGCATGGACCCGCACGGCCGTGCGGCCTACTGGATCAGTCTCGCGTTCACGTTCCTGGGCGCCGGAATCTTCGCTTTCGCTCGCTCGAGCCGCGGTCACATTCCCCAGGAAGCTTTCATCGGCATCGCTTACGCCGTTGCTTCCGCCACCGCCATTCTTTTCATGAGCAAAGCCACCGGCGAGACCGAGCACCTCAAGGACATGCTCGTCGGGAACATCCTTGCTGTCTCATGGCCCGAAGTTCGCAAGACGGCCTTCCTCTACGGCGCCATCGGCATCTTCCATATCCTCTTTCGCAAAAAATTTCTGGCCATTTCCATGAACCACCAAAAAGCGGAGCAATCGGGTATCCGCGTGCGTTTCTGGGACTTCCTCTTCTACGCTTCTTTCGGCTTTGTCGTGACGTCTTCCGTCGCCATCGCCGGCGTTTTGCTGGTCTTCTGCTATCTCATTGTTCCCAGCGTCGGCGCCATGCTCTTTGCTGACCGCATCGGCTCGCGCCTCGCCATTGGCTGGACCATGGGAACGCTCGTCTCCGCCCTCGGCTGTTACCTCAGCGTGGCCCTGGACACGCCCACCGGCGCCACCATCGTCGTTACCTTCGGCGGCATCCTCGTGCTGATGTTCTTTGTGCACCTGATCGTGCACCGCGGCCGCTCGGCCCGAGAACTCGAAGGCGCCGCTTCCGCGCACCGCGAACTCGAAGCAGCCTCTTCCTCCACGCGGGAAACGTAGCGGTTCAGTGCAAGCAGGCTTGTGACTCGTGAATCATCGATCCCGATGATCAGCGCTTAATCTTTCTTCGCTGGCTGCGCCGTTGGCGGCAAAATCCCGTTCAAGCGCAGGTACACCGCCTCGGCGCCGTAGTGATCGTACCAGTCGTCGCTCAAAACAATCAGCGCCGCCGCGCGCGACGCGGGGTGGTTGCCGAAGAGCGTCATCGCTTCGCCCAGTTTGGAATCATCTACTTTCTCAAGCGCCGTCGCGCAAAAGTCAAACGAAGCTTTTAGTCCCGCCACCAGCTTGTCCTTCGGGTCCGTGTCCGCCAGTTTCGCGTCCGGCGCCGTCATCCCGGATATCTTCGCGCAAAGAAAATTGTTGGACTGCGCGATGTGCATCACCAGGTGCCCGAACGCATTCATCTCCGGTGTTGGCTTGAAATTGTATTTCTCCGCCGGCATCGCCTCCGCTGCTGCCACCATGATCTTCGAAAAACGCCCCAGTTGCGTCTTCACCGTTGTCGTCACGGGATTCGCCACCGGCCCCGTGTCCGGCGGAGCGCTCGCCGCCCCCGTCGCCTGTTGGCCCTGCGCGACCTCCGTGCCCAAAACCACCAGCAGCGTCGCTAACCCCATCAATGCAAATCGTTTCATCAGTCCCTCCCTGCTCCGAAAACTCGCCCGAAAGCATACGCCCGCTCCACAACTGTCACAAGCGCGATCCTCAAGCTTCCTTTTCCGCGCAATCTGGAATGTGGAGACTTCACAGGCCAGGAGGCTTCGCGGGGTAGCCGAACTTTAAACCGCCCAGTTCTGTATTTTCAGCCCACGCACGCGCCGGAACTCCCGTTCGTTATTCGTCACCAGTGTCAGGCCTGCGGCCTTCGCGTGCGCTGCGATCCACAGATCGTTGTTCCCAATCATCTCCCCCTTGCGTTCCAGTTCCGCGCGCATGATTCCGTACGCTTCTGCTGCCGCTTCCGGCAAGGGAAGCACCGGCAACAAATGAGCGAGTTCCTCCAATCGCTCCAATGCTTCGGCACGCTGCACACTTTTCGCCGCGCCGTAAAGCAGTTCGCCAAACGTAATCACCGACAGCGCCGCCTCTCCCTGCCGAAGCGCGCGGAAGCGCCGCAGGACTTTTTCCGGCTTTTGTCTCCGGACATAGATACAGATGTTCGTGTCCAGCAGAAACCGCGGTTCCATCACAGCCCCTTGCGTTTTTGCGGTTTGTCCTTCTCACGTCCTTCAATCTGCAGATCCGCGGGCAACCCGGCCAGCAGGTCGAACGCTCGCACCAGGTCTCCGCGTTTTTCTCGCAGCACGATCTCATCCCCTCGCCGGGAGATCTCCACTTCTTTGCTCTTCAACCGGAACTGTTTCGGCAGCCGCACTGCCTGGCTGTTTCCCGACCGGAATACCTTTGCCGTTGCCATAGGAGTTTCTCCTGAATGTATATACGTCAAGTATACACAGATTCGTTCCTCCAAGAAACGAATCCGGTTAAGATGGTTCCCGTCGTGCTCTCACTTTAGTGGCTGTTCAGGAAAGATTCTTCAGAGTCTTCTCGATCAAGCCCGCCGTTCCCTGGTAAGGATCCCCCGGGCTGTCCCATTCCATCGAAAAATAGCCTTTGTAGCCGTGCTGTTTCGCGATCCCGAAGGTCTTCGCCAAATCCACGTGCGCGGTTTTCCCCTTCTCGCCCACTTCCGTTTCCTTTACGTGGGAAATGTTGTACGCCCTGCCGAACATCTCTTCGATTCCCTTGTACGCGTACTCGTCCTCGTGCGCCGCCACCGAATTCCCAAAATCCGGCAGCGCGTGCAGCCACTGGCTGTCCACCTTTTCGATGACTTTCACCAGGAAGAACGGATCCTCGCTCACTGGATTGTCGTTCTCCAGGTTCACCACCACGTTCTTGGCCGCGCCGTACTCCGCCACGCGCTTCAAACTTTCTGCCGTCCGTTCCAGGTCCGGTTTCGAATCCTTCGCCGCCGCGATGTTCGTTCGCACGCTCGGCGAACCGATCACCGTCGCCACGTCGATCCACAGCTTGCTGAACGCGATGGCGCGCTCCCGTTCCGCGCCGTCCGCCGCGTACGGACTGTGCTCCCCGTCCACCGCGATGTTCACGATCGCCCCGCCCGCCTGCGCCACCGCCGCCCGCACTTCCTCCAGGTACGCCTTGTCCAGCGAGCGGAAATGCTCGCTCCACGGCTCGATCTTCTTGATCTTGAATTTGGCGCTCACGTGCGCCGCGAACTCCTTCAACTCCATCTTCCCTTTGCTGGCCTGCCGCGCCGGCGCTGTTCCGCTGGTCCCTCCGGCCTTGTCCTGCGGAGCGCCGGGTAGTTGCCCGCGTCCCGCGATGAACTCCCGGAACGGATACGACGCAATCGCAATCCGCTCCCGCGCCACCGTGGGAAACTGCAGCTTCGGCCCCGCCTCCGCCGGCGTGCCGCCCCACGATTCCCGCTCCGGCGACAGTTCAGCCCTAATCCCCTTCAATAGTCGTGGCCCGCTGCCTGTTGCGAGGAAAGTTCCGAGCCGCGGCCAAACTCCAGCCCACACAAATGCCCCCGCCGCCGAACCCGCAGCCCGCCCCAAGAATCTTCTTCGTGTCGTTCGCGTCGTGTGCCCCAAAACCGCGCCAGTCTAACAGACTCGCCCGCCGCGACTCCAACCGTTTTTGTCCGCGATTCTCTTACCAATCTGGTATACATGTCCTGTAATGCCAGCCTATTGCAGCAAGCGTGCGGAACTCTTCGCCATTTCCGGTTTTCTGGGAGGAGCTGTTTCGACCGTTGCTTTTCGATACCGGGCTGATCAGATCTCATCATATTTTGACTTGCCAGTTCTTCATAGATATTCGATTATTCCTCTCGTCCTTTCCTATTTGCTCCCCACCTTGGTTTTCTATCTCGGGTGTTATTCATTGAACGGCCTGTTGATTCCACTATTTGGTACAAGTGAATTCAACGCGCAGAGAAAAGCGATTATGAAGAGGCTTCTCGACGCTACCCTCTCTGGGGAAAGTCTGATGGCGAACCCTGTTGATCTCTTAGAGGAACATGCTTGGATTTCCCTCAAGAAGTACTGGAGGCCCGAATGAGGCTTCTGCCGGGAAGAGTCCTTCCTTCGAAGTCGTTAATAGACGAAGTCAAAGATGAGCTTATTCAAGAACAGAATGAGGACTTGAGTGAGCTGAGAACAGAACTTGGCAGCTTACGGCACTTGAAAGAAGATCAAATCAAGGGTATTGCCGAGCTTCTTATTCAGACATGGCTGGAACCCAGTAACGAGAAGCGGGAGAAAATTTTCTTTGATGACCCAGTCTGGGGACATACTTGCATTGACGAAGAACTGAGCCGACTATTCCTTCACCCATTGGTACAGCGTCTCAATCACATAAAACAACTCTCCTTCGCTTATCTCAAATTTCCCAATGCAACGCACTCCAGGCTGGCGCACTCACTCGGTACATGCAGAAACCTGGAAATTTCTCTCACAACGATTTTCCGAAACAACGTCTTGTATTCCGCAACAGGCGCAAAGAACATACCTCTTGATCCACCGTCGAGAAGGAACCTAGTCATAAAGGGGAAGACCGCTGCGTTATTGCACGATGTAGGCCACGCTCCATTCGGGCATGCGCTAGACAAATTCATCGGATACCTTAATCCTTCTCGTCCCCTCCGTCATCCAGATAAGCACTATTCAAGACTCTACATAGAAAAATACTTGGCAGCCAGCCTCCCCACAGCAGTTGACAAAGGGAATCTTGACGAAATCCTCCGCGAGGACAGAATTGGTCTTAGAGAGTGGGACACGCTTGTGGCGGACCTGATTGATTCGGCGTTGGACGCGGACAGGATGGATTTCCTAGTCCGTGACGCACATATGACGGGACTATCGATGGGAGTTACCGGCATTGAAGCACTCATCGAAAGAATGTGCCCTTATGAGGAAGACGATCAGATCTACCTTACCTTCGACAGTTCATGCATTCCATACGTCGAGGATTTTCTAGTCGCAAGAGAAAAGATGTACGCACTTTGTTATGAGCACCCCTCAAAGCTAGCTGCTGAAAGGATCTTTACAAGATTGGTGCAGAGCCTACTAGAGAAACATAACCTCGGAGCCGATGTAGTCATGCTGTTAACGGACGAGCAGATACTCGCTCTCTTGGGCTTGGCAGCCGTGGGTTCTGAGGAGAGCACCAGGCTCCTGTACGCCCTACTTCAGCATGTTGATTACACGCCATTACATGAAGTCAGTTTGAAAGATGGTAATGGTGAAGTGGCGCAGTGGACGAGCGCTAGAGATTCGAGCCGCCTGGGACGATGGGCTTACGTCGAAAAACCTGGCGATTGGGGAAAGGCCATAACGGCGGCAGCAGGCCTGGGTGAGGGCAATTCATGGCAAGTCCTGGTTTCCGTCCCAGACCAACGAACTGGCGTCCCGAACGAGGTTGCCGCTCGACTACTCGAGCGCACACCCTCTGGATATCGAGTCAGATCTCTTCTCGAGATCGAACCCAAATTGCTAGACCGACTAAAGGAGGCGCACACTCCGCGCAGTAAGATCAGGGTTTTTGCGGATTCCCGCCTCAGCGAACCACAGAAGAAAGAAGTTGAACGTGCCGCGAAGGAACTCCTCGGTGACCCGCAACCAGCTCAATGACTGAGTACGGTTTCGATGCGCTTCAAAACCTCCGGCTTTTCTCTGCGTTCCAGCTCGATAATTTCTTCCAACACACGGTGTCCTTTGTCAGTCAGTTTTACGGGACTCATTTGTTCCGCGTATCCTGCGGCTAGATAGTGACCAATCAATGCTTCGATATCCTCGGAGTAAAATCCCCCAGGAACTCTTCTTAAGGCCACTTCGCCGATATCGATTCCTGCGTTTCTCAACTTGAAAAGTAAGGCGGACACATCCTCGATCCTGGTTAGTCCCTTTGAATCACGTTTTGATAGGGCCGCTAGGATCGCAGCGGCCAATAACGCTTCTTGCCGGATTGTTGTCGTTTCTTTTTCCATGGGGAAATCTCCCTTTTGGGTTAGAAACGGGGACCAAATCTTACCCTCTGACATAGTGCTCAGCAATGAGAATCCCCATTCTAGTTTACGCGTTGCTCTTTTACTGATGGCGCGCGTCAAATCCGAACCCACCCTGGCTTCTGCCGACCTTCCTCTCTATACTCTATATGTCTAGCATAGTTAACATTAATCTCGACAGATGTAAAGACTAATTGACAATATCTAGCAAGTCAAGCAAAAATCAAGACGTTTTGCACAGGCGGCTTGTCAGTAGGGGCTATCGTGACTTGGAAGAACGCGGTTGGACAGCAGATAAGAGAAGCGCGGGAAAGAGCGGGGTTATCGCAGCAACATCTAGCTAAAGTTGTGGGCAAGAGTCGTCAGATGATCATTCAATACGAAGCCGGGTCAGCAACACTGTCTCCCGATACGTTGGGGAAAATCGCGGTCGAGCTAGGAATGACAGAAGTGAACGTTAACGGATATCGCTTTTCCATAGAACATCGGGCCGACCAGGAGAGCGTCCAGCCAAGCGAGCAGCTAACACTCGATTTTAACAAGGAGCACGTGTTCCCGGGAGGGGTTATCAGGATCACGGCGACCAAGATGACGATTACTATTACAGCGACAGCGCCGGCCCCACCTCTCCGACCAGCCGCATAGGCGCCTGCCTCCTCGATTTAACAACTGGCGAAATTCCTCGCCGACTGCGGAGTTTGCCTTTGCCTCTTTCGTGTTCGTCTCGCGTCCGCCGGAGCCGTTCATCCCCGTCCATAGCCGTCCGACACTCAATTCTCCCCCACCCCCTCTTGCCCTTTCCAACTGCTCTTCCACCTTAGTTCTCTGCATCTGCGTTTGGCGTCTACCCCGACTCTTGTCGGGGCATCCCGGTCATCTCTACCGGGACCCCGAAGGTGCGTGCGGTCGGAGATTCCGCGAACTCCGGAATCGGAGACTCCGACCTTGTCGGAGAGATTCCTCTCCGAATATCCTACTTTCAACTTACAACTCTCAACCTTTGGCCTCTGGTCCCCAATTTCTCGTCCCGATTCCCGCCCGCCTGCGCCGTTAACCTTCTCCCTTGCACCGTCCGACACTCAATTCTCCCCATTCACTGCATATGACTTAACCGATTGATACTGGCTGCCAAGCTTCAATCCGCCTTCCCGGTGCCGCCAACACATTGCGCTGCACGTTCGTCTTCCTTTACCTCCTTTGCTCCCTTAACCAGCTCTAAGTCCTTTGTAATCCGCACTTCCATGACCCCCCTCCCGCAACCCCTTTATAATCCGCACTTACAGACACCCCTCGGATCTGCGGGAAACAAAGGACTTATAACTCCTTTAGAATCCGCACTTACGAAAAATTCTCCCGTAACCTCTTTAGAATCCGCACTTACAAAAACAGGGGGGGTGGGGGTACTTCCCGAATCTGTGGCACAGTCACTCCTGGCTGTGCTCCTCCGCGGGTCACGGAACACCGGCCGCGCCCGCTCCACGTATAATGTGCCCTCAACTCCAGGAGAGCACATCATGCGCTATCGCCGCTTCGGCCGCACCGGATGGAACGTCAGCGAAATTGGTTACGGCATGTGGGGCATGGGCGGCTGGACCGGTTCCGACGACACCGAATCCCTCGATTCGCTCCAGCGCGCCGTGGACCTTGGCGGCAATTTCTTTGACACCGCCTGGGCCTACGGCGAAGGCCACAGCGAGCAGCTGCTCGGAAAAATCCTGCGCGCCAACAAAAGCAACGCCGCCGTTGGCGGGCCGGACAAAAAACTTTACGTCGCCACAAAGGTCCCGCCCAAGAACCGCCGCTGGCCCGCTCGCCCCGAATACTCCCTCGACGACTCCTATCCTCCCGACTATATCTTCGAGTACGTGGACAAGAGCCTCAAAAACATTGGGGTGGACACGCTCGACCTCATCCAGCTTCACACCTGGGAAGACGGCTGGCTCAAAGACGAAAGAGTCTTTCGCGCCGTCGAAAAACTTAAAACTACCGGCAAAGTCCGCGCCTTCGGCCTCAGCCTCAATCGCTGGGAGCCCGCCAACGGCGTCCGCGCCGTGCGCGCCGGACTCGTTGACGCCGTTCAGGTCATCTACAACATTTTCGATCAGAATCCCGAGGACGAACTTTTTCCTGCATGCCGCGAAAAACATGTTGCCGTCATCGCCCGCGTCCCGTTCGATGAAGGTTCGCTCACCGGCACGCTCACTCTCGACAGCAAGTGGCCCAAAAACGATTGGCGCAGCACTTATTTCGTTCCCGAAAATCTCAAAGCCAGCGTCGCCCGCGCCGACGCCCTCAAGCCTTTGCTGCGCGACGGCATGACGATGCCCGAAATGGCTCTGCGCTTCATCCTCAACAATTCCGGCGTGAGCACCATCATCCCCGGCATGCGCAAACGCAAACACGTTGATTCCAATCTCGCCGCCAGCGACAAAGGCCCCTTGCCCGCGCAGCTCCACGCGCAACTCCGCCCCCACCGCTGGGACCGCATCCCCACCAAATGGAGCCAATGAGAAGCCGCTTCAACTCGCGCACTGTCATTCCGAGCGAAGCGAGGAATCTCTCTTCAGGTTTTTTGGGAGCCATTTTGAGGGATTGCGAATACTGCCTTACGCCGTTTGTTTCAAAGCGCGTTCGACGAGCGTCAGGCAGCGCTCGGCTTGTTCGCGCAATAACTCTTCGTGCTCGCCGCGATCCCGCTGTATGCTGTGGAGCTCGTCGGCAATCGCCAGCGCCGCGAGCACCGCAACTTTCTGTGTGTCCACGATTGCCGTGGCGTCCGAAATCGCGCGCATTTTCTCGTCCACGTACTTCGCGAGCTTTTGCACGTATCGCTCGTCCAAATCTCCGCGGATGGCGTACGTCTGTCCCAGAATTTGCACTTTTACCGGCGCGCTCATGGTTTTCAGATTGTAGCGCAGGACCAAGCGTTCCGGAATATTTCTTCAACTGGCGCGAAGCTCGGCGCCCCACGTGTATTTCAATGGTTCGAGAAGCTTCGCGGAAATCTCAGCTATCCGGGATTCGGTCAGAGTGCCTTCACGGCTTTGAAGAGTGACACGAATCATGAGAGAAAAAGTTCCGGGCGGCAGATTCTTTCCGCGGTACAGATCCATGGCCTGAATCGATTCGATCTCAGGAATATTCAAGTGATAGATTGCACCAGCAATTTGCCTGAACGTTACCCCGCTATCCTTAAATACGAGCGAAAAGTCGCGCTCGACCGCGGGAAAGCGGGGCAAAGGCTTATACCGGCGAGTCTGTTTCACTCTATAGTAAGAGGAATACAGCAGATCAAGATCCAGCTCAGCAAGAAAAATCTCTTGGCGCAATTTCAACTTGTCCGCAATCCGCTTACTCAGTTGTCCGGCGACACCCAGTGCCAGAGCGTCTCGCGAGTTCTCAGGAATGGACAAATGTGCAGCACGAGCCGGGCTGAGCCAATGTGCGCCGTCGTGCTTCCAATTAAATCCGCCGGTCAACTCTCCAATGGCATCCAGATCGCCCTTCAAATCGGCGAAGGAATATTCCCGCGCGCTGTCGTACAAACCTTTTTCGCGGGCTTCGCCGGTCGCGCCGATGGTGAGCACGCGCGCCTCAACGGATTCGAATCCCTGCAGCCGGTAATGGCGGCCGATTTCGAAGAGCCGCGCGTTGCGCTGGCCGTGGTTGAGATTCCATTCGAGCGCGGCGGCCATGGTGACGATCCCGGTCGAGCGCAAGACGCTCGCTTCTTCCGAGAGCGGATTCGAAAGCCGCGCCGGAACGACGCCCTCCGGGCGGAACAACGCGTCGCGCTCTTCGGCGACATGGGGAATCGTCAGAATCTCAAGGTAACCGAGGCCGATGAGCCGCTCGCGCAAGCGCGTTTCGGATTCGAATTGCGGGAGACGCGCCGCACCCTGCCGGGCCGCCGGCAAACGCGGCGGAAATTTGTCGAGACCGTAAATGCGCGCGATTTCCTCGATGAGATCGATTTCGCGCTCGACTTCGGCGCGCCAGGAAGGCTGCGTGCATTCCCACGCGGCGAGGAGCGAGCCCGCCGCGCCGCGGTTCTGGTCGATTCGAACGGGCGCAAAACCAAGCGCGCCGAGGCCGGCTTCAATTTCCTTGTCGGGCACGTCGGCGCCCATGACGCGAAGAATTTCCGCGCGCGTCACGCGGATTTTTTTGGGCGCACGCTTGCCCGGAAAAATGTCAACGACACCGGAAAGCAATTCGCCGCCCGCAAGCTGCAGAATCAGTTCCGCGCAGCGGCGCGAGGCAAGCTCCGCCATTTCCGGATCGGCGTCGCGGCCAAAACGCGTGGAGGCTTCAGTGTGCAATTTCAGAAAGCGGGTGGCGCGGCGAATGGCGATGGGTTCGAACCACGCGCACTCGATCAAAACATTTTTCGTGGAAAAAGAAATTTCCGTTTCGGTGCCGCCCATGATTCCGCCAATGCCCACGGCGCGCGAGCCGTCGCCATCGCAAATCATGCAGATGCTTGAATCAAGCTGCCGGTCTTTGTCAGGGGCGAGCTGCCGCTCTTTGTGAGGGGCGAACTGCCGTTCGACGCCGTCGAGGGTACGAATTTTCTCGCCGGGTTTTGCGTTGCGCACAACAATCTTGTGATCGCGCACCTTGTCATAGTCGAAGGCATGAAGCGCGTGACCCAGTTCCAGCATGACGTAATTCGAAACGTCCACGATATTGCTGATGGACGCAACGCCGGAGGCTTCGAGCCGGTCTTTCAGCCATTTCGGCGAAGGCTGAATCTTCACGCCGCGAATCACGCGCGCGGTGAAGCGCCCACAAAGCTCCGGCGCCTGAATCTCGACTCTCACGGCGTCGACGGCCCTGGCCGCGCTTTCCGGCGGCTTAGGAGAAACATGCTTCAGAGGGAGCTTATAAATCGCGCCGACTTCGCGGGCGATACCATAATGGCCGAGGCAATCAGGACGATTCGAACTGACTTCGGCGTCAATCACCGCACCGTGAGGACCGTTTTCGATGCCGCCGATGTTGGTTCCGGAAAGGGCGAGGCGCGAGGCGAGCTCCTGGGGCGTCGCCGAAACGGCGACGAATTCCTTGAGCCAGTTGTAAACGACCTTCATGATTCGGTCCCTGCGGCATGCAGTTGTCCAAAATAGGTGCGCGTGAAATACTCCATGCGCACGCGGCCGTCGCGTTGATGCGCGCGAAAAATGCGCTCCAGCTCAGCCATCATGGGAGCGTAGTTCGGATGACCTTCCGTGGGAGCGAAAGAGCTACTGCGCAGACGCCCGCGGAATCCCTCCCAATCCAGAATCTGAGAATTCGGCAAGTCGCGCGCCACAAAATCATCAGATTCGAAGAAGTCACGAATGTTTTGGACCTCCGGATACGAATCCTTCACGGATTTGTAGTCAATGCCGAAGCGCTCCAACAAACCCTCGTAATCACGCGTGAGCTGCGCTTCTTCCATGCGGCGGTCGTTCCAGAGGACCACGAACCATCCACGCGGCTTCAGGATGCGCAGGAATTCGCGGCGCGCCGCGCGGGGCTCAAACCAATGGAACGCCTGAGCGGCGGCCACGAACTCCACGCTGGCGTTCGAAAGCGTGGTGGCCTCAGCGGAGCCGTTTATGCTGGTGAAGCCGTCGTAGGAAGCGAGATGTTCTTCGCCGGCTTGACGCATGGCTTCGTTGGGCTCGACGCCGAAGACGCGATTACCGTTTTGCAAGAACAACTCGCTCAGCAAGCCAGTGCCGGAGCCGATGTCGGCGATCACGTGTCCCGGGCGGAGGTTGCATTCGCTGCGCAGAAGATCGACGACCGCCGGCGGGTAGCCGGGCCGGTAGCGGGCGTAATCGGCGACGCGGTTCGAGAAGCGTTGTTTGGCGTCGGCAAAAGTCATCTGCATGGTCACAAAAGTTGCCGTAAGGTATCAGACATCGAAGAGAGATTTCTCACTCCGCTTCGCTCCGTTCGAAATGACGGTCCTTGCTAGGTGCAAAATAAACTCAAGTCATAGGCCGGGCTAAAGCCCGGCCTCTACAAAGGCTTCCTACGGGAACTGGCGCAGGAAGCGCACGTCGTTCTGGAAAAACACCTGAATATCGTCGATGCCGTATTTGAGCATGGCCAGGCGGTCGATGCCGATGCCGAAGGCGAAGCCGCTGACTTTCTTCGCGTCGTAGTTCACGAAGCCATAGACGGCGGGATCAACCATGCCCGCGCCGAAAAGCTCGATCCAGGCCGCGCCCTTGCACTTCGAACAGGTTCCGCCGGCCGCCGCTGTGCCAGTGCCGCCGCAGAACGAGCACGAAGCGTCAAATTCGACCGAGGGTTCGGTGAACGGGAAATAGCTGGGGCGGAAGCGCGTCTTCACGCTGGGACCGAAGAATTGCTTTACGAAATATTCTATGGTGCCGGTGAAATCGCAGAAAGTGATGTCCGTGTCCACGGCTAGTCCCTCGACCTGGTGGAACATGAAGGAGTGGGTGGCGTCGGGATTGTCGCGGCGATAGACCTTGCCCGGAACGATCACGCGCACCGGAGGCTTCTGCTTTTCCATCGTTCGAATCTGCATGGGCGACGTGTGGGTGCGAAGGAGCAGCGGAACCGGCGCGCCTTTGGGCAAGTCAATGTAAAACGTGTCCATGTCGTCGCGGACGGGATGAAATTCGGGAATGTTGAGCGCTTCGAAATTGTAATAGGGCGTTTCGATTTCGGGGCCCTCAACGACAGAGAAGCCAATGGAGAAGAAAATGTCTTCGATTTCCTGGAAGACCTGGCGGATCAAGTGATGAGAACCGATGGGGCGGATGACGCCGGGAAGAGAAAGATCGACGCGCTCGCGGGTATCAGCTACTTGAGTGGCGCGAGCGTCGAGGTCTTGTCGCGCTTGCTCAACCAGACTCTGAAGATGGTTCCGGAACTCGTTAAGGGCCTGACCAACAATGCGCTTGAGCCCGGCGTCAGCGGGCTTCAGCCAGTTGTCGGTCACTTGCGTCAAGATGCCCGACTTACGGCCGACCCACTTCACGCGAAACTGTTCAAACTGCTCCGCCTTCTCGATCCGTCGCTGCTCTTTGTTCGCTTTCTCTCGTAGTTCAGCGAAGAGCGAGGTGACTGACTCAGGCGTGCGAACACGCAGTTCAGCGAGTGTCTTTTCAGTTGGATTTTCTGCGCTAGACATAGCCGTCAGATACATTACACCGTAGGGACGCGATATATCGTGCCCTACGGAAGAAGTCTTGCGCGGCGACAGAGTAGCCGACGCTGCCCCAAAGACGAAGAGAGATTCCTCGCTGCGCTCGGAATGACACTAAACCAAGAACAAAGACGCAAAAGCCTCACCCCTAAAGGGGTGAGCTACAGGGCTACAGCGCAGCACTAAGCCTTTTTCTTTTGCGGCGGAGCCGCGGCTTTGGCTTTGGCCGCGAGCTGCGCGAAGCCGGGCGCGTCCTTCACCGCGATGTCCGCGAGGACTTTGCGGTCGAGCGCGACGCCTGCGGCTTTCAAGCCGTGAATCAACTGGCCGTAGGTCAAGCCATTCAGCCGCGCGGCGGCGCCGATGCGCTGGATCCACAAGCGGCGATACTGGCGCTTCTTGGCGCGGCGGTCGCGGAAAGCATAGCGATCCGCGCGATTGGCCGCTTCCTGAGCAGATTGATACAGCTTGCTCTTGGTGAGGAAAAAGCCTTTGGTCCTCTTGAGGTACTTCTTGCGCCGCGCCCGGCGCTTGGTGCCGCGTTTTACGCGTGCCATGGGTTTCTCCTTTTTGATGGGAAACAATACAGGTTGCGTGAACGCGAAAAACAAGCGTACAGCAACGGGTTTGTCTCCGGGTGGTGCGTTTGTGCAGCGACCGCCTTGAGGCGAGCACCTTCGGCCTAAGCCGAAAGATGGCGGCATAAAGCCGCCGCTACAAGTGCCCCGGCTAAGTCGGGGCGGAACGGCCGGCAGGCACCCGTGAAGCGCTGCCTGGCACGATTTGCGGGACTTGCGTCCCGCGTTTCAAACGGAAAGGCGCCCGCCACGGCGGGTGCCCCTACGAAGAAAATCGAATAGCGTGCAAATTCACAGCACGCACAAAAAATCGCTACGGCACTAGCCGTAAGGAAGCATCTGCTTGACGCTGGCAACGTCCGCAGGATTCACCAGCGTCAGCTTCTTGAGTTTGCGCATGCGGCCCGGAGCTTTGGTGCCCATCAAGTGGCGCTTTCCGGAGTGCCCGCGCTTGATCTTGCCGGTGGCCGTCACCTTGAAGCGTTTTTTCGCGCCACGGTGGGTTTTCAATTTCAATTTTGGTTTCGATCTGTTTCTCGGCATCTATGTAAATCCTCTCGACAACTTATAAGGCCGCTTGCCGCGGCGGGGCAAGCCCCGCCCCTACAAAACTGTTTCCCTTTGCGCTCCAGCCGCCTCAACACGGCGAAGAGAGATTCCTCACATCCGCAGGCCAACGCTTTCGCGGGAACGAAAGCGGAAGAAAAAATCGGCCTGCTCCGTTCGGAATGACGGCAAGGGCGAATTGCTCCGACTACTGCGACTGCTGGGCGCTGGAAGCCGTTTGCCCCGCGGGCTTTGCGACCGGAACACCTTTTTTCGGCGCCAGCAGAGCCACGAGGACATTGCCTTCCATGCGGGGCATGGTCTCAATCTGCCCGTGATCGCCAATCTCCATGAGCAAGCGGTTCATCTTGGCGCGGCCCACTTCCTGGTGGGCCATTTCGCGCCCGCGATGAAAAATCATGGCGCGCACTTTGTGGCCTTCGCCGAGAAAGCGGATAATCTGGTTTTTGCGAACCTGATAATCGTGCTCCGCGGTGGCGGGCCGAAACTTGACTTCCTTGAGTTGCGAGGCGCGGCTGCTCTTGCGCTGCTCGTGAGCCTTTTTATTGAGCTGGTAAAGGTATTTGCCGTAGTCGGTAATCTTGCAAACCGGCGGATCGGCGGTGGGCGAGATTTCCACCAGATCGAGTCCCCGTTCGCGCGCCAGCTTCATGGCTTCAAACGGCTGCATGACGCCAAGCTGGCCGCCGTCTTCATCAATCACCCGGATCTCGCGCGCCCGAATCCGCTCGTTTACGCGGACGCGGTCACTTTGCCGGAAGCTCCGTTCAGCGATAAATCCCCCCTCAAGAGACTTTTTTGTTTTGCGGCCGCGAAGCGGCCGACCTAACCCCGCCCGCACAGCGAAAATGCGTCTGACGACGGGCTTCAAAGTATAGCACGCGCAAGCTGGCAGGCGGCAAGCAGCAAAACGCGGAGGCACCGCAGCTTCGTTCGTAAGGA
Source organism: Acidobacteriota bacterium (assembly GCA_003224075.1). Taxonomy (GTDB): domain Bacteria; phylum Acidobacteriota; class Terriglobia; order Acidiferrales; family UBA7541; genus Acidiferrum. The sequence continues at coordinate 666 of QHYF01000016.1, read as the reverse complement.
ATTATTGATCCAAGCGCATCGCTAGAAAATCGAAGCGAGGAGCTCAGGTACTCACACCGAGGTCGCCCTTAGGCCCGCTGATGAGCCCGACGAGCCGGGCTCGATCACTGCGCTCGACGGGCACGTCGATTCCAATGCGTTGAAAGGCTTGCGACAATTCATCGCGGTCCGGATTCATCACCTTGAAATACTCCAAGCGGCAACCTGCAGGAGCGTCGGCGGAGGGATGGAGCGAGTCCGCGCTCCATTCGATGAAAAATGGGAGCAGGCCGTGGCGGTCGTCGGCGAGGTTGAGGGTTTTCCAGTGGAGGACGCGGCCATCGGGGCGTTTGCGCGAGCCGTCATCCGGTCCCTGGAAGGCGATTTGATTTTCGCGGAGCCGCTTGGCTGCCGCGGCGATGTCGCCGGGATGAACGGCCCAGCCGATGAGGCGCGGATTGGTCATTTGACGAATCTGCGGGAAGCGGACGATATCCTGCTGCTTGGGGTCAGGCGCCATGACTTCCAGGTAGCGGCGCTCGCCGAGCGAGAGAAGCGCGTTGCGCGTGCCGCGGCCGGGATGCACTCCGCCAAGCGCGGGGCGGACGCCAGTGTTCTGCTCGAGGAGATCGATGCCGCGATCAAGATCGCTGCAGCCGAGAATGATGTGGTCGAGCAACGCAGGCA
>QHYF01000015.1:565-9645 GCA_003224075.1 Acidobacteriota bacterium | reverse complement strand
TTCTTCACGGTGGCAAGGGAGGGATTCGAATCGAGCAGCGCTTTCACCTTGCTCGCTTCCCCCGTCTGAATAGCTTGAAAGAATAAAGTCGTGTCGCTCAATTCTAGCTCCTTGGAGTCCTTGGGCGTGCGCGCAGCCGCACAATCAGTGCATAGTCTAGATCTTCCGGCGGACTGGTTTTTCCGGAAGGTTAGCGGCGAGCGCGGTCTTTGCGCACCGCTTCATCGATCAGGGCATCGAGTTCGCTGCGCGTGAGCGTCACATGATCGCCGGCGGTTTCTCCGCTGTCGCAAGTGACCGGCAACTCCGCTCCTCCGCCGGGCGGGGGCGCAACGAAGTACCGCGGCCGCGCGGCCATGAGCTTGGCCACTTCCCTGCTGGAGAGCAAATTCGGCTCGCCAGCCAATTCCGCAGCCAGCGTAATTTTCGCACTGTGCTCAATCGTTTCCATGCGAAAGAAGGCGGTGAGCAGATCCGGACCGCAGGTCACCGCCCCATGGTTGGCAAGAAGCAGAGCGTCGTAGTGCGGCACGAAAGGTTCGATGGCCGCGCTCAACTCCGGTGTTCCCGGGGTGGCATATTGGACCAGCGGAATCTGACCGAGCCCCACGATGACTTCGGGAAGCAAAGCCTGATTCAGGGAGCGCCCCGCCACGGCAAAGCCTGTAGCCGTCGGCGGATGGGCGTGGCAAATCGCATTTACATCCGGGCGCATGCGGTAGAAGAGGAGATGCATGGCCAGTTCTGAAGAAACCTTGCGATCGCCGGCGAGCTGCCGCCCGTCCAGGTCGGTAATCACGAGATCCCCCGGCTCCAGCATCCCCTTATTCATGCAGGTTGGAGTGGTAAGAATGCGGCCATCTTCGAGCCGCACGGAAAGGTTCCCTTCGCAAGCGACGATGTATCCGTGCTCGTACATCCAACGGCCAGCAATGCAGATCTCGCGGCGGTGCTGCTCTTCGCTCTTCACGTGGCCTGGCAAAAGCGAGTCCGGAATCACGGGCGGACTCCTTCCTGGCACGGAATGATGTTCCGGGCCGTGCAGCTCGAATTGATCCGGGCGCGCTCCGTAGCGAGGTTACGAAATGGCCCGTGCCGGCTCCCTGGCGCCGGGGTGAGTGCAAAGAAACTAATACAACTCGCTTCGAGAATCTAGTGCCGTTCCAACTATTTGAGCCGAACACCGCCCGGAGGCCTCGATCCGAAGGTGCAGGCCAGCCGTTTCCGGGAGACTTGCTCCAATAAGTTGGAACGGCACTAGGCGTAAATGCCGCGGAGCTTCAGAGCGCTGGCCACACGGTCGATTGCCACCATATACGCGGCAATCCGGTTGTTTACTTTATGCGTCTCCGCGTATTTCACCACTTGGTCGAAGGCATTTTCCATGAAGTCAAGCAGGCGCTCGTTCACTTCGCTCTCGCGCCAGAAGAAGCCCTGACGGTCCTGGACCCATTCGAAATAGCTCACCGTTACCCCGCCGGCGTTGCCGAGAATGTCCGGCACGGTGAAGATACCCTTGCCATCGATGATCGGGTCGGCCTGCCAGGTTGTGGGACCATTTGCTCCCTCGCAGAGAATCTTGGCTTGCACCTGGTCGGCGTTCTTCTCGGTAATCTGGTTTTCAATCGCCGCGGGAATGGCAATCTCGCAGGGCTGAAAGAGCACATCCCGCGCGCTCATCTTGGTTCCGCCGCCCGGGAAATTTTGCAGCGATTTCTTTTGCGTGTACACCCAGTCGATCACCTTGGACACATCAAAACCCTTCTCGTTATAGAGTCCGCCTCCAATGTCAGCTAGGCCAATGATCTTGTAGCCCGCTTGCTGCATCAGTTGCGCGGCGAGCGAGCCGACGTTTCCAAACCCCTGGACAACGACACGGCAACCTTGTTTCTTGATACCCACCTTGGCCAGCGCCTTGTCGCAACAGATCATCACGCCGCGCCCGGTGGCCTCGCGCCGCCCGCGCGATCCGCCCAGTTCGATTGGTTTGCCGGTTACCACTGCCGTGGTGGCCTGCCCTACGTGCATGGAATACGTGTCCATCACCCAAGCCATGGTCTGCTCGCCGGTGCCCACGTCAGGAGCGGGAATGTCGCGCTCCGGTCCGAGCCAATCCGCCAATTCCGCCGTATAACGGCGCGTCAAGCGCTCCAGTTCTCCGCGCGACATCTTGCGCGGGTCACAAATCACTCCGCCCTTCGCGCCGCCGAACGGAATATTCACCACTGCGCATTTCCACGTCATCCAGGTGGCCAGCGCGCGTATCTCATCGAGGGAAACGTCCGGCGCGAAGCGGATCCCGCCCTTCCCCGGCCCGCGCACGTTGGAGTGCATTACCCGGTATCCGGTAAAAACTTCCAGCGTTCCGTTGTCCATGCCAACGGGGATGTACAACGTAATTTCTCTGCTCGGCCATTTCAGGAAACGGTAAATGCCCTGCTCGAGTCCCAGTTTGTGCGCCGCCACTTCGAAGCGCGCTTCGGCGTTCTGGTAGACGTTCATCTCTTCGGGCATTGGCGCTAGCGTCATGCAAAATTCTCCTTTGTTGGGGCACAGCATTGCCCCGCCCAGGTGAAGGGCCGGGGGCCATCGGGTCAAAGCAACGGAAACGCGGCCTCCTCGGGGCAGCCGTCCTCGCGCAACTCAATCTGCAATCAGTTTACAAGCACGATTTAAAAGGCCAAGGAAGGTGACAAAATCGGCGGGCTACCCCACCGCCGGACCTGCCATTTGGCCGGGCCGCCAGTATACGAACCTGCCGCGCATCCCGCAAGCCGAGTTGCTCTCGACTCGGAGGGCGCTACAAATACGAGGGCACACGCGTCATGAGGATGCGTGGAATCACAGAAATTGCAGGGTTATTGGAAGCGGAACTGAATCGTGACGGTCAGGTGCATAGGCACGGGTTTGCCGTCGAGCGATGCGGGTTGGTACTTCCACTGCCGCAAAGCGTCCATGGCCGCCTGATGCAGAAGGGTCGGGCCGGAAACGACTTTCATGGTGGTCACGCGCCCATTGGCATCAATGAGCGCGTCGACACGAACATCGCCGGAGACATGCTGGTTCCTCGCCAAGGCGGGATAAGTCGGCGGAACGGAGGAAATGAGTTTTGCCTGCTTTACGTCTCCGCCGATGGGAAGGGCCGCCACGGGCGCGGGCGCCGCCGGCTGTTTGTTGTCCACTGAAAGACCTGCGTTAAGCGTTTCCGTATTGGACTCGGGTTGCTCATCATTCAGGGTAAGTCCCGGGTCAGCTTCAGCGGCGTTTTGCAAGTTGTGGTGGCGGGTCACCTTGGGAGCCGCCAGGCGAACTTCCCCGAGGGTCGGCTTCTTCACTGGTTCCGGAGTTGGCGCGGGCTGAGAGGAAACTGCGCTGGCCACCGCACTGCCGCCGTTAGCAGGATTCGACGAGGGTTGCGCATTGCGCGCCGGCGTTGTAGATAAACTTGCCGGCGCAATGGCCGCGGGCTTCGCGACGGGATTTTTCTGGGCAACCGTGTTCGTCTGCACTGGCGAATTATTTTGCGCCGGGGGATTCATTGGCGCTGGAGGATTTGTCGGCAGTGCTGCATTTCCCTGCGGATGCGATGGCAGCGTCACTGCGGGAACAGAGACCGCGGGGGCCGGCGCCGCCAGCGCCTCGTTGGTTTGAACGTCGTCGGACTGCTGGCGCATGTACCACCAGCCGCCGCCCGCCAACAGCAGGACAACCGCTGCAATCGCGCCGACAAAAAGGCCTTTGCTCGAAGTGCGGGAAACGCTCCCGGTTGAGCGATCGCCGCGGTCGAGCGGAAGCTCACTGCCGAATGAAGGAGCCGGCAACTCGACGACAATTTCTTTCGGCCCAGCGGTGAGCGGTTCGGTGGCAATTTCTTCGATCTTGGGCTGTTCCGCGATTCGCTTTGGTTTTTCTTTTTCGACGGGCTCCTCGGTCGAGGCAGGCGCAGCCGCGTTGCGGGCCAGAGGCTCCAGCCAGGCGGGAATCTTCAGTTCCTCGTCATCGAGCGAGGATTTCTGCGAGGGGGCGGCGGTTTTCGGCTGCTCCGGAGGCTTTGTCCAAACGGGGCCCGGCTCTGGAGTCTCGGTGAATTCCACGACCTTCGCCGCAGGTATAGCAGCCGTCCTCTTTTCGACGACCGGAGGAGCTGGTGAGTTCTGCACGAGCTTGGCGGAGGGAGTGGGAGCTGCCCCCGAGAAGAGCAAACTGGAAAGCTCTTCTTGCAGGCGCGCCGTGTGCTGTTTCAGTGCTTCGGTCTCCGGGTCGGTCGAAACCGGGGACTGTGCCCCGTTCACAACTGCAGGAGCGGCAGGTTTCGTCTCGGAAGCAGCAGGCGAGTTCGTTTCATCGAGGGTCGAAAGAAGTGGCGGTGTTTCCGGCTGGGCCGCAATGATGAATGCCTTCGCATCCGCTCCGCGCGACGGGTCCACAATCGGAAATGATGGCTCGATGGAATTCTCCGGTGCTACGTTCACCGGCACTTCAGGGTTCCCACGTGCCGGCGCCAGGGCCGCGGGAGGTGCAATTCTGGGTGCGGGCGGAGCGACGAGTTTTGGCTCAAGGATTTTTGCTTCCAAATCTTTCTTGACCGGCGCAGGAATCGCAGGCTTGATTTCGGAAATTTTCGGAGTGGCGATCGCCGCGGGTGCTTCGGCTTTAGGAGCAAGCGGCTGTGGCGCCGTGACAACGCGATCTCCCGGAAAACGCATACCCCAGAAGCCCACGACCGGCTCCGTGAATTCCAGTTCCACATAACCGCTCACGTTCCGGTAATTTTTCGATTTGACGACTTGGCAGATGACTTCTTTTTTGGTTTTTTCGTTGGTGAGAAAGAGCAATTGTCCGGGAGCAACCGCAGAAGAAAGGCGAATGACCGCGCCATTGCCGAAAACAAGTACGGTCTTGGTGCTCTCGGAGAAAGGTTCACGTTTGTCGCTGCCATCGAGCGCGCGCGCGCCGTTCACCGTCACGGCCACTTCCAGCGCGACCGGCTGTTGCTTGATCCCCGCCTCAACGGGCGGAAGGGAGGCTGCCGCGGGGCGCGCCGCGTTATTGGCCGCAGCTAAAGTGTCGTTGTCTTTCACCGGAGGAGGCATGGCATGATTCACTCGCGAACCAAGATTTTGACGCTCGCCCTGTCGAAAACAGGGCCCCCCCACGTACATTTATATGTTCTGCTTCGCAGTAGGCCGCCAGCCATAGTACGTGCGTACTACAATGGAAACACCTGTCCGAGCGGACAGGCCACGAATGCGCGCAAAGTTAGAAAAATGGATGCTTTACCCGACCCCGCGTGACGCGCCGCTGCCACGGAGGCATCGCTCATTCCCGCGCCGATGGTGCGGATGAGCGCCTCGGAAAGATCATGGGAAATTTGTCCAATGGCCTACCGGATTCCGATGCTTACACGGGGAGTGGAGGCTTGAAGCGCTCGTCGACTTCGACTTGGTAGCCGGTAACAAGCTTGTTGGTCTCATTGCCCATGCCAATCACGGCCTGAAGCTCCTTGAACATGGCGCCGGTCATGCCTTTGCCGAAAGCGGAAGCGGTGTGCGAGGCGATGCAGTAAGTGCAGTTGTTGGTGACGCTCACGGCGATGTAGACCATTTCCTTGGTGAGTGGATCGAGCGCGCCCGGCGCCATGATCTGCTTGATGCTTTCCCACGTGCGTTTGAGCAGGGCGGGATCGTGCGCGATGGCCTTCCAGAAATTATTGATCCAATCGGTTCTGCGCGTGGCCATAATGTCGTCGTAAACCGCGCGCACTTCCGGGCTGGCATTCTGGTATTCGATGAGTCCGAATGTCGACATGAGAATCTCCGAAATTGCGATTGCGAGTTGCGGCCACAAGTTAGCAGGAATTGGAAGGACCAGCCAGTGGCGACAGGCCGGTCATTTTCAACGCATTTTGAAAAGGCGGGCCACACAAACCTTACAAGAATACCTGACGCGGAACCCGTCAGCGGCGTTCGCCGAGGATGAAATTTATTGGTCCAGTGGATGAAATTGATAGCCCTTGACAGGAGGCGCAGGGGCGAGTTAAAACACGAGCAACCTGGCTATGTGGGCAGAAAGCTGTATCGATTATTTGAATTGAAAAGGGCGAGCTGGTCTGGGGGGTGCTTGTCCTTGGTTTCAAGAACAGGTCTCGATCAAACAACTGAAAGAGAACGGCTTGCAATGCAGGTTTTCGGTGAAGTTTGTTTTTTGAAGCGCGCTGCCGGAAGGCAGGACGCGGGTGTTGCTTTTTGATCTCCATAAGGGGGTGTGGATTTTATGAAGCGCCTAGTCTTAGCAATCCTTGTAGTTTTGTCGCTCGCGGTGGGGGTGAACGCGCAGACGTTCCGTGGGACGATCAACGGAACGGTGGCCGACCCGTCGGGCGGGGTTGTTCCAAACGCCACTGTGAAAGCCACGGAAGCCGCTACGGGTATCGATCACACCACCACGACGACGAGTGACGGTTTGTTCGCCTTCCAGGACATTCCGCTCGGCTTCTATAAGGTTGCGGTAACGGCAACAGGTTTCCCGGTTTACACGGTTGATAAAGTCCAAGTGGTCGCCGGCACGATTTACACTCTGAACGTCAAGCTCACCCTTCAGCAGCAAACCACGACCGTAGAAGTATCTGCTGCGGCGTTGACACTTGATACGACGACGCAAACGCAGACGATGACGATCTCGTCCGACGTCGTACAAGACGTTCCTCTGAACGGACGAGACTTCACGCAATTGATCGCGGTCGCACCCGGTTATGGAGGCTACTCCGTGGGCGGCTTCGGCTCGCTCAACGGGGCCCGCGCCAATCAGAATAACTGGCAGATTGACGGTGTGGACAACAACGATTTCTGGCATAACATCCCGGCGGTCAATCAGGGCGGTGTTTCGGGCATCGCCGGTGTCGTTCTGCCCATCGATTCCATCGATGAGTTTTCCTCGCAGACGCAGTCCGGCGCGGAATCAGGACGCAATGCCGGCGGAACAGTTAACCTGGTCATCAAGTCAGGTGGAAATACCGTTCACGGTTCCGTTTACTATTACAATCGCAATGAGTTCTATGGCGCGCACTCCGCCTTCTTCGCGCCGACCTCAACAACCCCGAAAGCGCCGCCGGTTCGCAATGAAAACTACGGTTTCTCCGCGGGCGGTCCCTTCATCAAGAACAAGCTCTTTTCCTTTGTGAGCTATGAAAAGCAGCAGTACCTTATCGGCCTATCCGGCGTGGCGACAGAACCTTCAGACGCTTGGATAGGACTAGCAGCGGATGTGCTTAACAATCCTCTTTGTGCTCCTGTCACGCCGACCTGTACGACTCGCAAGTACGGATCGTATTCTCCCGTCACGCCGAGCTCACTATCGTGCACGGCTCCCTCGACGTCGGGATGCACAGGCGGCCTCATGGGTCCGAGCGGCTTTTGGCCCCGGGGCCTGATAGGCAGCCTTCCTGCAACGAACAACAATTTCTTCAGCCCCGTCGCTTCGACTGGCTATAGCTACAATGGTGTTGCAAAGGTGGATTATCAGATCAACGACAAACACCATCTCTATGTACGCTTTTTCGGAGGGCAGGGCAGCCAGACGGCCCCACTCGGCGGAAGCCCCGCGCTGGGAACGGCCAGTTCGAACTTGAAGGACTACTTCGAAGTGGCGCCGCTCCACGTTTTTAACGAGTCGCTGGTGCTCAACTCCACGTTCTCGAGCCGACTTACGAACCAGATACTGGTGGGCGCCAACTACTTCAACCAGGTCTTCAGCGACTTTAACCACAGCTTTGATACCCGTGCCATGGGATTATTCCTCAGCCCAGGTGCACTCAACAACGGACAACCCATTTTCGGTGCGCCGAACATTCAGATCGGCAACTTTGAGCAGATTGGGCTAACGCCGCCGGAAGGGCGCAGCGACCTCACCTACCACATTACCGACATCGTGTCCTACAGCATGGGAGCGCATCAACTTCGTTTCGGCGGCGAGTTCCGCCGTGGCCGCGTCAACGAGTTCTACCATCGCCGCGGAACGGGCAAGTTTGTATTCGATGGCACGCGGGGGCCGTGGGATGGAGCAACCGGATGTGGCGCTGCTTCACCAACCGCTGCTTGCGCTACTTTGCTCGCCAATCCGAGTTTTGCTACGAATGCCTTCTCGCTGGCCGACTACCTGGCGGGCGACGTGTCTACGTCTTCGATCGCTGTGGGCGATCCGGAGCGCACCGTGCACGTGAATGCCTATAACTTTTACTTCCAGGATTCCTGGCAATGGACCAAGAAGTTCAGCATCAATTACGGAATGCGGTACGAATACTTTGGCCCTTTGCATAGTGGCGACAAAGACCTGGCTGTCTTCGTCCCAAGCAAGGGCTTGGTCATCCAAGGCAACGGTATCGGCTCCATTTTTCCGCCGGACCGCAATAACTTTGCTCCCCGGTTGGGTTTTGCCTACCAGGCCAAGAACGATCTCGTCGTTCGCGGGAGTTTCGGCGTCTTCTATGACCAGATCAACATCAACCCGTTCCTTGATTTCCGGCCGCCAGCCAACGCCGCCGACGGCTTGCAGGATAATCCGATTGGGCCACATCCGGTTTCCAACTACAGCCAGAGCAATTACAACTGGCAGACTATTCAGGCCGGAGGCGCGTCAATTTTTCCGAATGTCAAAACATGCTCGACTTTGAATGTCGCGACACAGTCCTCTACTGACAACTGCGGCACAAGCATCTTTGCGGCTTACTCCGTCAACCAGAATTTCCGGACTCCCTACTTCTACAACTACAGCCTGCAGGTCGAAAAGAGTCTGGGGAATGCCTCTGTCTTTCAACTCGGCTATGTGGGCAGCCAGGGGCGGAAGCTGAATATCATGCTCAACATAAACGGGAACGGTGAGTTCGCCACACAGTTTCCCAATGCCGGCAACATTCTGCAAGAGAATAGTATTGGCACATCAAACTACAACGCGCTTCAAGCCATTTACAGACTTCGCACCTGGCATGGACTGAGCACCACCGTAGGCTATACTTGGTCGCATTCCCTCGATGAGATCAGCCAGTATCGAGCCGTAGTCGCAGACAGTGCCAACATAAAAGCGGA
>QHYF01000015.1:0-495 GCA_003224075.1 Acidobacteriota bacterium | reverse complement strand
GGGTGGTCAAGCTACCTGGTAAACGGATGGCAGGTCAGCAGCCTCTGGAATTTCCATACGGGCCAGCCATGGAACGTCACCTTGCCGTTCGCCGACCTAATCGGAGACCCCTTCAAGAGTGACGCCAACTTCACGGTCAACCATTCCTTTACCAGACACATCATGCAGAGTGGAGCTGACACGGGCCCGGGCGTTCAATGGGTCAATCCCGATGCTTTTGGGCCGCCCACGGGCGCCTTCGGCAATCTGGCTCGTAACAAATACTACGGTCCCGGCTACGGGGGCGTAGATTTCTCTGTCTTCAAGAACATCCCGATCCGGGAACGGCTCAAGATTCAACTGAGAGCCGAGATGTACAACTTGTTCAACCGCGTCAATTTCGCGACTGGCACCGGCGCGGTTAACGGAGACGGAACGGTTCGCGACACCATCGGCGACTTCAACGGGGCCCCCGGCATCGGTCCCGGTGAAGCATTCAACATGCAGCTTGCAATC
>QHYF01000435.1 GCA_003224075.1 Acidobacteriota bacterium | reverse complement strand
CGACATACAACTATCGGGGATTTCGTTCACACGCCTCACGATCCTGAAGTCTCCGTCGAGTAAACGGACGTCATCCAGTGCCGGAACATTTCTCAAGTAAAACGAGCCGGGTATGTCTGGAATCACCTGTTTTGGAAACTCGAGTTGTGGAATGGGCTGTCTGAGGGACTTCCAGGCTTTGAAACCGAAGAACATTGCGAATAGACCGATTCCGACGGCCACAGTTGAAAAGATTGTTCTCCACTTTACCGGCATTCGCATTTCTTCCGTCGTACCGCTAGAACTTTTACTGTCCGCCAATTATACCTGGCGAAATGGTTCCACAATAATGAACCGTGCTTTGCTTTCATCCTCAACATTGCTGCCGGGAACCGGACCTATCACTGGAGCAGGCAGCACAACATTTCTGAAGGCGGAAGGTAACATCAGGGATTTGTTTCTGGAGCTGACGTCGCCGCGGATCTTGGCCGGGCTGCCTGGGATGGTGCGTGCACTGCCGCAGGTTTCTTCAGGGCTTCGGCGAGGAGGCGGCCGTCGCGCGGGGCGAGGGTGATTCCGCAGAGTAAGGCCAGGTTTGGCGCGATGTCCGCGGGCGTGATGGCGCTGTAATATTCGCCGGGCTGAATCCCATAGCCCATCAGGATCACAGGAACGCGCTGATCGTAAAAATAAGGAGTTCCGTGCGTTGTGCCGTACCCTCGCGGCGTGCCCGGCGTTGAAGAATCCCAGGGCCAGAAAGGCTTGGGGACAATCAGGAGATCGCCGCTGCGCGGCCTGAAAAAACTATCTGCTTCCGCCGTTCGGATTGGACTCTTCGTCGCCGGACGGTCTTCGAGTTCCTCCGCGCGGTAGACATGCGCAACACCGGGAACATTCTGGACCGCGTCGAGCACCGCGCGGAGCGCCACCGGATCGGCTTTCAATTTGTCGTACGTTCCCGGCGTGAAATAGACATCGCCCGCACCCACTTGCGCGATCACGGGCTTCGCGTAATTAAAGGTCGCCAAAGCTTTTTCAATCTGCTCTTTCACGGCCTCGAGGTTCAGCCAGCCCGCGTCCATACCCGTTTTCAGGAGATCTTCGGGAATCGGCACCACGCCGTGATCGGCGGTGAATGCGACGATGTAATTGCCTTTTCCTACCTTCTGATCCAGGCGGGCGAAGAGTTTCCCGAGGTCCCGGTCGAGCCGCACAAGCACGTCTTGAATCTCCCAGCTTCGCGGACCGAAAGCATGCCCGACGTAGTCCACCGAAGAAAAGCTCACGCCGAGGAAGTCCGTTCCCGCGCGTTTTCCCAGGCTGAGCTTGTCCACGGCAGTTTCCGCGAGCTGCGCCAGGTAAGTGTCGGCATAGGGGCTGGTCTGCCACTGGTCGTAGAAGCGCGAGTCAGGGCCAGTGCTGTCCGGTTTTCCGCGCAATGGATGGGGAAATGCCGCGCCCAACCCCGCCGGGGGAATCGCACCCGTAGCGGTTTCGTTGTAGAGGTAGGCTGAACTTGGCAAGAGCAGCGCCCAAGTCTTCCCGAAGTCACTCGCTACGGGATGCGCCTTGGCGTATTCATCCACAAAAGCCGCGACCGGATAGGCGCTCGAAGTCGTCCAAGCGCCCACCTCGGGGTCAAACCAAGTGACGGCATCACCCTGTCGCCCGCCAAGCGGAATGGCCGCGCGGGCCTTCAGGGAGAAGGTGACCACCCTGGTCCCCGCGCCTGATTGAAACTTCAATTCGTCCGCGAACGCGGGAACCAATAGTTTCGCCGCGCTGTCTCCGCCGGTGACGCTGACGCCCCCATAGCCGATGTTTTTTACCCTCGAATCGGCCGTGCAGGTCACGTGTTTCTGCGCCTCGCGGTCCCACCATTCGTTCGAAATCATTCCATGAACGGATGGGAATGAACCGGCTGAGATCGTCGCGTGGCCTACGCAGGTCTCCGTCGCCGCGTAAGGATACGCGGCATCACGGAACCAGGCGCCTTCCGCCACCAGCCGCTTCAGCCCGCCGGTCCACTGAGCGCGGAACTTGCTGGCTTGGCGGCGGGTGCCCCAGCCTGCGCCCCCGCCGGCAACGGAAATGCGACGATCGATGCCAGAAGTACCGCAGCGATAGAGGTTGCGTGCTTGATCGAGTTCGCCCCGCGAGCCATGACGAGCCTTACCTCCGGACTCCGCCGCGCAGTCTAACACGGACAATTGGCAGCTTTGCGGCCGCCGACCCGATTGACCGCTGCGCGGTGACCAATGGTACGATTACCCGACCATGCGCATCGTAGAAAAAGCTCAACTGATGTCCGCGCCGGAAATCGACCGCACGCTGCAGCGGCTGGCCCACGAAATCGTCGAGAAAAGCGGCGGCACGAAACATCTGGGGCTGATCGGGATCGTCCGGCGCGGCGTGCCCCTGGCCCAGCGGATTGCCCAGGCCATGCGGGGCATCGACGGGGTGGACGTTCCCGTTGGCGTGCTGGATATCACGTTGTACCGCGATGACCTCTCCAAGGTCGCTCCGCATGCGGTGCTGCGCTCCTCGGACATTCCTTTCGGTGTCGATAACATGGATTTGGTAATGGTCGATGACGTCCTCTACACCGGGCGCACCGTTCGCGCGGCCATGAACGGGCTCTTTGATCTGGGCCGGCCGAAGCGGGTTTCGCTTTGCGTGCTGATCGACCGCGGCCACCGCGAGATGCCCATCGAGGCGCAATACATCGGGCGGCACGTGCAGACCAGCGATACGGAAATCATCGAGGTCCGGCTAAGCGAAATTGACAAGGAAGAGCGCGTCGTGCTGGTGGATCGAGTGGAGTAGATTTGGATTTCTTCTTCGAATTGCCTCGTTTATGCTGTGAGATGGGACATTGACGCACCGCTTCCGCGATCTGCTCGCCCTCGAACCGCTCACGGCGGACGAACTCAGCTTTCTTCTCGATCAGAGCAAGCCGTTCCAGGAAATCCAGCGGCACCCACTGAAAAAGCTGGCGACGCTGCGCGGCAAGACGGTGGCGCTTGCCTTCTTCGAAAATTCGACCCGCACGCGCATCAGCTTCGGAACCGCGGCGTCACGCCTGGGTGCGGACACCATGAACCTGCAGGCCGAAGCGTCCAGCCTGAAAAAAGGCGAAACGCTGCTGGACACGGCCTTCAATCTCAACGCCATGAAGCCCGATTGCCTGGTGATGCGGCACGCGGCCTCGGGCGCGACGCACTACGTGGCGCGGCATCTCGACATTCCGGTAATAAACGCGGGAGACGGCACGCACGAACATCCGTCACAGGGGCTGCTGGATGCGCTGACCATCCGAGACCGGCTGGGCACGATAAAGAATCTCAACGTGACCATCCTCGGCGACATCCTGCACAGCCGCGTGGCGCGTTCGAACATTCACCTGCTTGGAAAATTCGGCTGCCGGTTTACGCTTTGCGGCCCGGCCATGTGGGCTCCGCGCGAACTCGAGAAAATCGCGCCGGGGACGCCGATTCGCTGCGTCTATCGGATCGAGGAGGCTCTGGAAGGCGCAAACGTCATCCTCATGCTGCGCGTCCAGACCGAACGCCTGAACGAGCCCGCGCTTTCCTCCGACGACTACATTCTCCTTTACCAGCTCAACGCGGAGCGGCTGCGGAGCGCCAGCCGCGACGCCATCGTCCTTCATCCCGGCCCGATCAACCGCGGCATTGAAATCACGCCGGAGGTCGCCGATGGACCGCAGTCCTGCGTCCTGGAGCAGGTCACCAACGGCGTCGCCGTACGAATGGCGATTCTTTATCTCCTCATCAGCGGCGCTACAGAAACCGATACGCATCCGGCGCTTGAAATGAAACCCAAGGAATCCGCCAATGCTTCTGATTAAGAACGGGCGCGTGCTGGACCCGGCATCGAAGACCGACACGGCGCTCGATGTTCTTGTGGACGCGGAGACGATAAAAGAGGTGGCGCCCGCGGGGAAAATCGTCACGCCGCAAAACGCGGAAGTTTTCGACGCCAGCGGACTGATCGTTGCTCCCGGTTTTATCGATCTTCACGCGCATCTTCGTGAGCCCGGCCAGGAATCCTCCGAAACGATCGAGACTGGCACGCGAGCGGCGGCGCGCGGCGGATTCACCGCTGTTTGCTGCATGCCCAACACGAAGCCAGTGAACGACAATGCTTCGGTCACGCGTTTCATTCTGGACCGAGCAAAGGCCGGCGCGAGCGTTCGTGTATGGCCCATCGGCGCGGCTTCGGTGGAAAGCAAAGGCGAAGCGATCGCGGAAATAGCCTCGATGAAACAGGCGGGCATCGTGGCGGTCTCTGACGATGGGAAACCGATCGCCACTGCCAGGCGGATTGCTGGTGATTGAACACGCCGAAGATGTTTCGCTCGCTGCGGGCGCAGTGATGCGCGAAGGCGTGACTTCAACGCGGCTGGGTTTGCGCGGGATGCCGGCGGCGGCGGAATCGGTCTGCGTGGCGCGCGACGTGCAGCTTGCCGAACTGACTGGCGCGCACCTGCATATCGCGCATCTTTCGGCGAAGGCATCGCTTGAACTGGTGCGCTGGGCGAAGCAGCGCGGCCTGCGCGTCACGTGTGAAGTGACACCGCATCATTTCACGCTGATCGACGAAGACGTACAGTACGACTCGCGCTACAAAATGAATCCGCCACTCGCGGCCAGAGAAGACCGCGAAGCACTCCTCGGCGGCCTTGCGGACGGAACCGTGGATGCCATTGCAACGGATCACGCGCCGCACGAACCTGCACTGAAGGACGTGGAATTCGACAGCGCTCCGTTCGGCATCCTCGGGTTCGAAACCGCGCTGGCTCTTGCGGTCGAGCAACTGGTCCACACGCGCCGGGTTTCGCTGATGCGCATAGTCGAGCTCTTTGCGACCGGGCCTGCCCGGGTTCTCGGTATCGAGCGAAAAATCGCGGCTGGCGAGCCCGCTGACGTCACCATCTTTTCAACAGAGCGCGCCTGGACCTACAACGTGAAGAAATCCGCGAGCAAGTCCCGCAACTCACCCTTCGACGGCCGCGCCTTCAAGGGTGCGGCAATGGCGACCATCGTTGCTGGCAAGGTCGTTTATCGGAGGGAGGGATCTGCGCGCCAGGCCGGAAGCGATTGACTTGCTTAGCTCTCGGCTTTCTCGTTGAGAAACTGCAGAAAGAGGAGATTGGAAGCAACGTCGCCGAAGTTCGGGAAGCCAAGCCAATTGCGCTGATCGGCGAAGTGATGGTAGGAAAGCGGCTGGGGCGTTCGCGGAACGAGAAGCGCTGCGGTTGCAACGGCAACCGCCAGTGCCAAGAACGGCCAAATGCCCGCGCGCCGCGAAAGCATCAGGCGCATTGGGTTCAGTGGGCGGCGGGTTCGGCGGCGGGATGCAAGCCGTGCTGCGGGACTTCGTGGATGCCGCGGGCAGGAGGCTCAATGCGTTGCCTGTAAAAGTGATCGAGCGGGACGCGGCCTTTTCCGATCGGATAGCCCTTCTCGATGGCTTTGGTGACGTAAGCCTTCGCCAGGGTCGCCGATTCGAACAACGACCGGCCCGAAGAAAGCTGTGCGGCAAGCGCCGAAGCAAAGGCGCAGCCCGTCCCGTGAGTGTTCTCTGTCTTCACGCGCTCGCCGCCTAGTTGCACAATCTCAGCCCCATCTAAAAGCACATCGACGGCGCGCTCCATGTGGCCGCCCTTGACGATCACCGCGCGCGCGCCCATCTCCACGAGCTTGCGGGCCGCCGCTTCCATGTCCGCGATGTCCTTGATTGTCAGCCCCGTCAAGACCTCGGCCTCCGGCACGTTTGGGGTGATGACGCTGGCGCGCTTCAGCAATTCCGTGGCGACAAACTTGATTCCCGCCGCATCGAGCAGCTCCGCCCCTGTCGAAGACTTCATGACCGGATCGAAAACCACATGCGCAAACTTGTGCGCGTCAAGGAATTCCGCGACCGCGCCCGCGTTTCCGCGATTGCCCAGCATCCCGATCTTGACTGCCGCGATGTCGCAATCTTTCGCCAGCGCATCGAGCTGCGCCCGCAATTCCGCGCTCGGTGTGTTGTGGACAGTCTCGATGCCTTGCGTGTTCTGCACGGTCAGCGAAGTGACCGCCGCAACGCCGTAGCAGCCGTGCGCTGCGAATGTCTTCAGGTCCGCCGCCGTCCCCGCCCCACAAGAGGGATCGAATCCCGCGATCGTCAGGAGAATCGGCGGCGCACCGTGCCCGTTGTTCGTCATCTTTCCTTCTTCTTTCCCTTGGCAGCGGCTTACGCCGCCCTCTTGCTTGGATTCGGCTTCGCAACGGCGGGGTTTCCCCGCTGCTTTTCCACAATTCCATCGTCGCAAGCCGAAAATTGCCGGCTGCGTTTCCTCGACACAGGAAAACGTACCGGCAATTGTGAATGTACGCGCGCTATTTCTTTCATGCAAGAGATAAGTTTATGAATTTCGCTGCGTCGAAGTCTGCGATTCAAACTGGGAACGAATTGTCGGGAGACGAAGGTAAAAAATTGTGCCGACGCTGATCGTAAAAATGGAGACAGCCATCCAAAAGCCGTAGCCGCGTGTAGTGTTGCTGAACATTGGCTGCAGCGAGAGCAAGCCTAGAATCACGGCTGTGGTCAGGGCGAGCGAGCGGCCTCGTGTCCTGATTTTCCAGAGATCGACAGCCGTCGTGGCGGCAATCCACCCCGCAACCAGCAGGCAGATCCCCGCGAGAATTAGAACTATGTGACCGAGCGGATAGTAATCTGGCTTGTAGCGACCATGATTGAGCATTGGACCAATCTGAAAGAAAACAGTTACGCCGCCGAAAGCCAATCCTAGAGAGAAGAGCGCGGTGATGCCAACGAGGCAAATCAAACCAACTGGTCGGTAATGACTCATGGTGACGGCAATCACCCCCTGCCCGGAGGATTACGGGAAGAGGCCGCGGACGAGAGTGGCTTCAGCGACGCGGCTGACGGCGAGAATCATGGCGCCGGCGCGCGGGGGAACGTGATGCTTGCGCATGGCGTCCACCATCTCGCGAAACGCGCGGACCATTACTTTCTGCAGCCGGGCGTTAACTTCATCGACGTCCCACATGAGCCCTTCCTGGTTCTGCACCCATTCGAAGT
>QHYF01000434.1 GCA_003224075.1 Acidobacteriota bacterium | reverse complement strand
TCCTGCTGCCCGAAGCTGGACATGAACACTTCCTGCTTGATCTTCCGCTTGATCCAGTCGAGGTTTTCGGCCATCTCGGGTTCCGTGTAGCGAACGTTGTGCTTGCTCAGGTACTCGCGGAACGCGCGCATCACGTTGTCGTCAGCTTCAAACTCTTTCGCGATTGTCGGCTTCGTTCCGAGGTAGTAGCGCGTGAACCCGCCAACACCGGTTTCGGCTGGGAAGAACACATCGTTGCGGTACAGGGACTGTTCGAATTTCGTCAGCTTTGGCGCCGGCACCACGATATCGGGCGTGATGCCCCCTCCACCTGTTACCTGGCGCCCACTATCCGTCAACTTCACTTCCGTTGGATGATCGGGCACTTTGCGTTCGTAATGATACTCGTAGAGCGAAACCGATTTGTAATCGCGCTGAATGAGCCGCCCACTCGGCGTATAGTAACGCGCCGTCGTCAGCGCCAGCCCGGTGTTCTCACTCAGCGACGTCACGGTCTGCACCAAGCCCTTGCCAAACGTCGTCTCACCGACAATCAGCCCCCGGTCATGATCTTGCACCGCGCCCGCGACAATTTCCGTGGCGGACGCTGAATTGTTGCTCACCAGGATCACCAGCGGCGCGGTCATGCCCTGGTTGCCCCGCACCGCGTAATACCTCCGCTCCGGCGACGTGCGTCCACGGTGCGAAACGATCAGTTGGTTCTTGTCCAGGAACATGTCCCCCACAGCAACCGCCTCATTCAGCAATCCGCCGGGATTCCCGCGCATATCCAGGATCAGGCCGTCCAGCGAAGACGCGTTCAACTGTTTGAGCGCATCCGCGATTTCCCGATCGGTCGTTTCGTTAAACCCGGACAACCGAACGTAGCCAATGCCCGGCTTCAGCAGGAAAGCGATATCCACGGAATGCCGCGGAATTTCGTCGCGCGTCACCGTGAAAACGAGCTGTTCCGGATAGCCTTCCCGCGAAACCGTTATCTTGACGACCGTGCCTTTCGGCCCCTTGAGCAAATCTGCCACTTCCGGAGTGCCCAAGCCATCGGTGGACTTGTCATCCACCTTGACGATCACGTCGCCCGGCCGGATCCCCGCGTTATACGCTGGCGCTCCCACGTATGGTGCCATCACCACGGTGTGATTCTCCCGAGGTGCGACGACCATGCCCACGCCGTAGTATTTTCCGCGCTGGTCCTCGCGCAGCAGCGCAAACTGCTTGGCATCAAAGAAATTGGAATGCGGATCGAGCATGCGCAGCATGCCCGGAATGGCGCCCTGATAAACGGTCTTGTCTACGTCCACCGGGTCGGCATAGTTGTTCTGCACCACGTCCAGAACCCGCGTAAAGTCCCGGACGGCCGTCTGATAATCGTCGGCCGAGGCCGCCGTGGCGCGCACGTTGGGGCCGTAAATACCCCCCAGAACGGCAGATACGAGAAGTACAAGTACAACGACTACGAGTCCGCGACGTTGTGAGTTCATCTTGACCTCGTTGACGACTTGAATCAAAAGTATAGCACACCGTCAACTCCGGTTTGACAGCGACTAACACCCTTTCTATCATGCCAATGTTGAGCATTCCTCACATGATCGTGGTTTTTATCGTGGTCCTGGTCGTTTTCGGACCGCAGAAGCTGCCCGAGCTTGCGCGCAGCTTGGGCAAGCTCATGGCCGAGTTCCGCAAGGCCTCTACGGACTTTAAGAGCGCATTTGAGGAAGAGATGCGCGACCTGGAACGCCAGGCACTCGTGGCCGAGCGCAAAAAAGGCGCTGAAGCAGCTGCCACTTCCGTCGCCGTAGAGGCGAGCCAGCCCGCCGCGCTGGCTGCCCCCGCGGGCACAGAAACGCCACGAAGCGAGGCCCGGGCAGATGGCAGCGCTTCGGAAGCTCCCGTCATCTCACCAGTTGCCGAATCGGTCCCGCGCTCCTCTGAGGAGTCAGCGAAAAACAATACCGAAGCTGCCGCGGTCACGAATCCCGAAGACTCTTCCCATGACACCCAGTATCCGGCCTGAACCCGTGCCCGATTCCACCCCCAACACGCAGATCACGGCGCCGGACGAAGAGCCCGGTGGTGCGATGACCTTTTTCGAGCATCTCAGCGAGCTTCGCAAACGCATCATCTATTCGCTCTATGCCATCGGCGTCGGCGCTTTCATCGGAGTGTACCTCTCAAAGTATTTCATCTATTGGATCAACAAGCCGATGTTGAAAGCGCTCGCGGACGCACACCTTGATCCGAAGCTGATCTATACGCACCCGGCGGGTTATCTGAATCTCATCATCACCATCGGGGTTTACCTGGGCATCGTGCTGGCTTCACCCATCGTCCTCTACCAAATATGGCTTTTTGTCGCACCGGCGCTCTACAGACACGAGCGTGGCGCCATCACCGGTTTCATGTTCTCCACGGTCTTTCTGTTTTTAGCGGGGATCACGTTCGGCTATTTCATTACGCTTCCCTACGTCCTGCACTTCTTGGTGAGCCCCGGGTCGTTGTTCATGTTGCAGCGTGACGTGGTGCCCATGATTAGCGTGAACGAATACTTCGATTTGATCCTGCTTATCCTTCTCGGCATGGGCTTGATGTTCGAGCTGCCGGTCCTGATTTTCTTCCTGTCTCTGTTCGGCATCGTCACGCCGAAATTCCTCTGGAGGAATTTCCGCTACGCCATTTTGATCATTGCCATCGTGGCTGCAATCGTGACGCCCACTCCCGACGCCATG
>QHYF01000433.1 GCA_003224075.1 Acidobacteriota bacterium | reverse complement strand
CTAAGTCCTTTAGATGCAACACTTACAGAAAACCAGGGGGAAGGGGGTCCAGTTATTGTTAACCAGATTTCCGATGAGGAAATCTGTCCTGAGGAGCATCGTCACGAGGGATCTCTCTTCAAACCCGAGCACGGATTTCTTCTCTTCATACGCGGGGCAACAGGGCTTAGCACGAGATGTACGACGACCGGGAAGGAGCAACGAACAGTCAAACTACTTGGCACCCTCCTCTACGAGCTAAGCCGCCGCACCCAGACTCGGCTTGTGGCAGGCTTCCCGAGGTGCATCGTCTTTCCGCTGGCGCGCAAGGTCATCGTCTCATCGTACTCGCGTCTTAGCACTTCGACGGTCGTAGACGGTCGCAAGTGCAGCCCCTCAAGGAATTCCAGAAATTGCGCATCTTTTTCATACACACAAAGAATCTCGGCCTCGTCGTCGGCCCGTAAATCCGAGAGCAATACCGCACCCTGTTTTCGCAGCTTCGCGATGCCTCCGCGCATCGGCACGCCGTGCGGACAGCTTTTCTTATCTCCAAATCGCTTGCGCAAGAGCGCTTCGACTTCCGGTGAGATCGCGTGCTCCAGCCGTTCTGCCTCATCATGCGCCTTTGCCCAGGAGAGTCCAATCACGTCCGTTAACAACATTTCCGCGAGCTGGTGTCGCAGCGCAAGGTGTTCGGCAACCTTCCTGCCTTTTTGCGTGAGATCGATGCGCCCGTCTCTTTTCACGCGCACGTGTCCATCGCGGGTCATGCGCTTTAAGGCGGCCGTCACCGCGGGAGGCGTGACGTTTAGTTCTTCGGCGAGCCGCGCGCTGATGGGCGTCTGGTTCTCTTCCAGCATTTCCCAGATCGCTTTAAGGTAGTCTTCCTGCGATACGCTTGTCTTTTCGCGCCGCAACGGAACTCCTATTCTGCCGATGCTCTGTGCTGCCGTTTTTCCCGAAGTCCCATTGCCAGTTGCGTGACACGCCGCTGGATGCTTTCGAAAACTCGTTGATACGTCTCTGGGTCCGAATCGTAGGGGTCCTGCACGATCCAATCCTCGACTTTCCCTAAATCCGAAGGGGAGAAGTAGTGATTTCTGTCTCTGCAGGTCATGTTGATGATGATGTCCGCAGCTTCGCCATCTTCGGAAGTCAAAGGACCGGAGGTCAAACCTTGCACGGGGTACCCATTCTTCATCAAAGTTTGCTTTGTCAGATCGGCAATGTAACCCAGAGGGCTCAGACCCGCGCTGTGCGCTTCAATCACATCCGCGGCATCATA
>QHYF01000432.1 GCA_003224075.1 Acidobacteriota bacterium | reverse complement strand
TGGCTGCCCCAATTCCTGCGGGCATCATCACATTGCCGACATCGGTTTTTACGGCAACGCGAGAAAGATCGGTGAACAGCAGGCTCCGTACTATCAGCTGATGCTCGGCGGAAAGGTGGATGCGAACGGGGTGCGTTTTGCGCGGCAGGTTATGGCCGTGCCCGCTCGGCCCATCCCCGCGATCATTCGTGAACTCCTGGCCTTTTATCAGCAGGACCGCCGGCCTGGTGAGGCCTTCACAGCCTGGGTCGGGCGCACACCGGACAAGGACATAAGCGCACGGCTCCGGCCCTTTGCCGACGTGACAGACGCATCCGAGGAATTCTTCGTGGATTGGGGTGATACGGAAACCTATTCGTTGAAGCTGGGGCGCGGAGAGTGCGCCGCATAGGGGAGAGCAAAAGGATGTTCTTTGACGTCTTGGAGAATCTTTGGCGATTCAGGAGAGAATTCCGCTCCCCGCACCAAGGAGCCGCCTGATGGGCAAGGTTTACCTGATCGGCGCGGGTCCGGGTGATCCCGAACTGCTCACGTTGAAAGCGGCACGCCTTCTCGCCGGCGCAGAAATCGTTCTACACGATGCGCTCGTTAGCAACGAGGTTTTGGCGATGACTTCGCCCGCTGCCGAGCTCATCAACGTTGGCAAGCGCGCCGGCCACAAGCTCCTCACGCAAGATGAGATCAACGCGCTGCTCGTCTCTTACGCAAAATCGCGAGAGTCCGTCATCCGGCTGAAAGGCGGCGACCCATCGATTTTCGGCCGGGCCGGAGAAGAGATCGAAGCCCTGCGCAAAGCCGGAGTCGATTACGAAATTGTGCCCGGCGTCACGGCCGCACTTGGAGCCGCTGCCGTCGCGGGAATCTCACTCACCGACCGGAGGATCGCTTCGCAAATTCTCCTCTCCACGTTTTCCCGTAGAGTCGATGGCAGCGCGATGGATTGGGGTTCCGTCTCGAGCACCACCACCCTGGTTCTTTACATGCCGGGCGCCGATTACGCGGAAGTCTCTGAGCGTCTGCTCGAAGGCGGCCTTCCAGCGGACCTCCCCTGCGTGATCGTTTCGAACGCGACGGGCTCTCGGCAACAAGTGCGATGGTCCAGCGTCGGCCAGCTCTCTGCCGAAGAAAGACTGCCTGCTCCTGCTCTGTTGATCGTCGGACGAGTGGCTTCGCGCGATGTTCAAGGGCTCGGCGAGTCGTTCTGGGGCAGTGATCAGAAAGATCGGGTTTCACAGCAACCGTCAGTGATTTGAGCAGTCAGGAGAATGCAAATGAGTGGAGAAGCAAAAGCCGTGAAGAAGGGAAATGGCTGGAGATTGTCTCTGGACGCCTGGGCCGTGCTGGTTGCCTTTCTCGCGGCTCTCTTGGTTCGCTTTGGCGTCTTCAAACACGTCCCTTGGTGAGAGCTTTCTGAAAATGGAGAGGGTGAATCATGTCTGATGTCATCACGGTTCCGCAAGTCCGGCCGGTTCAGCCGGTGTTGCGATTTCTGCGCGTTGTCCCCGGCGTGATTCTGCTCGCCGCCATCGGCTACGCGGGCAAACTGCTGGAGCAAAACGTCGGCGCCTACGCGAAGGCCCATCACTGGACGTTTCCCAATATCGAATACGTCTTGTGGGCCATCGTCCTCGGCCTGGTTATCTCCAACACAGTCGACGTCCCGGAAATCTTCCGCACCGGCGTGGCCACCTACGAGTTCTGGCTCAAGGCGGGCATCGTCTTGCTCGGCTCGCGATTTCTTCTCGGCGACATTCTCAAACTCGGTGGAATCAGCCTCGTCCTGGTGGCCGTCGAGATCACTGGTTCCATCGCCTTCATGACTTTTCTTGGGCGGCTCTTCCGCCTCAAGCCCAAACTCACTTCTCTTCTCGCCGTGGGCTCCGCCGTTTGTGGCGTGAGCGCCATCATCGCCACGAAGGGCGCCATTGAAGCCGACGACGAAGATTCTTCCTTCTCCATTGCAGCAATTCTTGCCTTGGGGGCCCTGGCTCTTTTCACCTTCCCAGTGATTGGGCACTTCCTCCATCTGAGTGATCGCGCCTACGGGTTGTGGGCCGGCCTCGCCGTGGACAACACCGCCGAAGCCACGGCCGCTGGCGCGCTCTATTCCGATGCCGCAAGCAAGCTCGCGGTCCTCGTCAAATCCACACGCAACGCCATGATCGGTTTTGTCGTTCTCGCTTATGCCATCTATTGGGCCAGCCGGGGCCAGGCTCAGTCGGTAGGGAATAAGGCCGCGTTCCTCTGGCAGAAATTCCCCAAGTTCGTCCTCGGCTTCCTGCTGATCTCGGTTCTGGCGACCTACCATTTCTTCAACAAGGAACAGATCGGCGCGCTCGCCAATCTTTCGCGCTGGGCGTTTCTGCTGACTTTCGCGGGCGTCGGCCTGCGCACCAACTTCCGGGAAATGCGCAAGCAGGGCCTCCGCCCCTTCGCAGTCGGCGCCATCGGCGAAGTCGTGATCGCCGTCTTCACCTTGGGTCTGGTTGCCGGTGCGGTTGGTGACGGCTCTCATGGGGGATCAGACCCGCGAGCAGCAGCGTCAACCAAGGTTTCATCGGTGTACGTGGCATCAATCGGTCTGTTTGCTCGCCCGCGAGGATTTTTCGAGAGCGCTCAGTCTGCGGTGAAGGGCCACAATCGCGCTGCACGTGAAAACTCCAAAAATTCCCACGATGATAGACAAGCTATCGATGTTGACTTTCAGCGCGGGCTGCAAATCGCGGCCGGACGCCAAGTGGTAAATGGGAAGAGCGAAGAAAAAGAGAGAAAAGAAGACCATTGGAAAAATAGACATCAAGAATTTGCTTGTTTGGGACACCTTATCTATGGTTTCCATTCGTCTCCTTCCTCTAACAGAATTCGCGCAGACCGCCCGACTCCCTCATAGCCCCAAAACGGTCACCAGTTCCTTCACCGACGCCGCCGATTTCTGCAGCGCCGCATTCTCTTCCGCCGTCAGCTTGATTTGAATGATCTCTTCGACGCCCTTCGCGCCGAGTTTCACCGGCACGCCCACAAACAATCCATTGATGCCGTATTCTCCCTCGAGGTAAACGGCGCAGGGAAGAATCTTCTTCTTGTCCTTGAGGATCGCCTCCACCATCTCCACGGCTGCCGCTGATGGCGCGTAGTAGGCCGATCCCGTCTTCAGCAGGTTCACGATTTCCGCGCCGCCCTTGCGCGTGCGCTCGACGATGGCGTCGATCCGTTCCTTGGGCAGCAAATCCGGTAGCGGGATTCCTGCCACCGTCGAATATCGCGGCAGTGGAACCATGTCATCACCGTGCCCGCCGAGCACGAACGAGTGCACGTTTTCCACGCTGACTTTACACTCCATTGCCACGAAGGTGCTCATGCGCGCCGAGTCCAGCACGCCCGCCATGCCCATGACGCGGTTCTTCGGGAAGCCGCTCACCTTGAATGCCGCCTGCGCCATCGCGTCCAGAGGATTCGTCACCATGATAAGGATGCAGGTGGGCGAATGTCTTACGATTTGCTCGACAACTCCTTTGACCACGTCGTAGTTCGCCTTCAGCAAGTCGTCGCGGCTCATCCCCGGCTTGCGCGGAAATCCCGCGGT